>JBFLWC010000223.1:0-2529 GCA_040758415.1 Bacteroidota bacterium
TTAAATAGTGATGAGTTAGTTTATGCAATAAATGTATGGGATGTACAGCAATTAGCTAAAGAACGTATAGGAAGGGAGCTTGATTTTCATGAAATGAATTCTGTGAAAAAAGGCATTGAATGGGGGTTCTTCGATTGGTTCGATGTGGTTAATGTCGCTATCGACAGTGCAATTGAACAAAATAAAGACAAAAAAGAAAGCTGAAAATTATAATGTATAAAAGAACGAAAATATTTCTTGGTGATTGTATATATGTCCTAAAAGATTTCGAAGACAATTCTGTCGATCTCATTTTTACATCGCCTCCCTATGCAGATAGCAGAAAGAATACATACGGAGGGATACACCCTGATAAGTATGTTGAATGGATATCTCCAATTACAAAAGAACTTCTGCGAGTTTTAAAACTAACAGGGACATTTGTTCTTAATATAAAAGAAAAAGTTGTTGATGGTGAAAGACATACTTATGTAATTGATCTTATTAAAGAAATGCGCAAACAAGGCTGGCTCTGGACGGAAGAATTTATCTGGCACAAAAAAAATTCATATCCAGGGAAGTGGCCGAATCGCTTCAGGGATTCGTGGGAAAGACTTTTACAATTCAACAAAGCAAAACATTTTAATATGTATCAAGAAGAAGTAATGGTTCCGATAGGCGATTGGGCAAAGTCTCGGTTGAAAAATTTAAGTGAAACCGATAAAATAAGAGACAATGCAAAGAATGGTAGTGGCTTTGGGAAAAATGTTTCGAATTGGTTAGGTCGTGATCTTGTTTACCCTACCAACGTTTTGCATCTTGCAACTGAATGTAATAATAAAGAGCACAGTGCAGCTTTTCCCGATGAGCTGCCGGAGTGGTTTATAAAACTATTTACAAAAGAAGGGGATGTTGTACTCGATCCATTTATGGGCTCGGGAACAACTGTGAATGTTGCTAACAAAATGGGTAGGGTTGGTTTGGGCATCGAAATTGTGAAAGAATATTACAAATTAGCAGAAGATCAACTAAGCCAAAATATTTTTGCAGCAGAACAGAGGGTAAAATATGGCAAAACTAAAACTGGAAGAAGTAAAAAAGTACATTGAAGAAAACATTGGAGATTTTCATAAAGCACGAGAGAAAGGCCTTAAAGAATTAAAACTTTTTAAAATACTGCTTAAGAAGAATCCATATTTGTTCAAAGCAAAAAATATTCTAACAGCAGAGAGCTTTGTAAGAAGCTTGGTGAATGCTTATATCTCATCTCAAGAAGAAACGATGTTTGGTGCTTTTCTTGAAAGACTTGCAATTTTTGTTTGTGAAAAAGTTTATTGTGGAAAGAAATCTTCTGCCGAAGGATTAGATCTAGAATTCGTAAAAGATGGAGTAATATATGTGGTTGCTGTTAAGTCAGGAACGAACTGGGGTAATTCATCACAAATTGCAAAAATGAAAGAAAGTTTTAGAAAGGCAAAACAAAGATTAAAAACTAATGCAAAAAAAATGCATGTTGAAGCTGTAAATGGATGCTGCTATGGTAGAATAGCTCGAACAGATAAAGGTGAATATCAAAAGATTGCTGGACAAGAATTTTGGGAGTTAATTTCTGATAATTCCGATTTATATACACACATAATAGAACCGCTGGCTTATCAAGCAAAAGAACGAAACCAACAATATGAAAATGAATATTCGAGACAGATAAATATTTTTACTCAACAATTTGCTAAAGAATTTTGCGTTGATGGAGTAATTAAGTGGAATAAAATTGTACAATTTAACTCAGGCAAAGAAAAAGTTAAGGTCAACTTATGAACCTCAAATTCAGATTCCTTGGAACCTATCCCACCCTCAAACAAACACTAAAACCTTATGGCACAAGTTTATGATATGTTTCTGAACAAATGGACTGAAGAAGAGTTAAATACTCTTCAGGAACATTACGCTGTTAAAGGGGCAAAATATGTTGCCGGATTAATTAACCGCAGCCCGAATGCTGTACAAGCAAAAGCTGCTAAGCTCGGGCTTCGTGTTCTGCCTGCTTGGAGTCCAGATGAATTATTATGCCTAAAGAAAAATTACAAAAAGAAAGGCGCTCAATACGTTGCAGAAAAACTTGGTAAAAATCCCAATTCCGTACTGGCTAAAGCGGCACAGTTAGGAATTCGTTATGACGGAGTCAGTCCGTGGGAAAAGTGGGAAGATAATTACTTACAAAGACATTACAACGATAGAAAAAAAGCTTCGATTGCCCGCACACTTAAAAGAACGATTCCTTCTGTTGTTGGAAGAGCTAAATTTCTAAAACTTCGGGGGCAACGGGCTGAATTATGGTCGGAAAAAGAAAAAAATATTCTTAGGGAGTTGTATCCAGATAGAAAAAATTCAATCGCAGAAATTTGCAACGTTTTAAAAAGAACGCGATATGCAGTACTTCAGCAAGCACAGTATTTGAAAATAAACAGACCTGTACATGACCATGAATGGACAAGGAAAGAAAAAAATTATCTCGTCAAATTTTTCGATAAAAAAAGTTACAAAGAAATA
>JBFLWC010000224.1:0-3328 GCA_040758415.1 Bacteroidota bacterium
GAGAATACCGAAATTGGATTTGACACAGATACAGATAGAAAAAAATTTACTGTCTCCGATACGGGTATTGTTGTAATCCCGAAGAATTATCGCTTTAAGTAACTAAAGTAAGGGAATAAGACAAATATTTTGAACTTTATCCCGCTTGCAATCGTTATCCAAAAAAAAGAAAGGCAAGCCATGAAAAGTATTAAGATTTTTTTGGTTCTCACCTTTTTGCTTCATACTACTCTCAGCTTAACACACTTTACAAAAAATCTTGAAGGGAATAAAATGGGCAACAACATAAGCGACATAATTGTAAAAGATATTGATGGCAAAGATGTTAAACTTGCTGATTACAAAGGGAAAGTTTTGCTGATTGTGAACGTTGCAAGTAAGTGCGGATTCACACCACAATATACCGGCTTGGAAACAATCTATAACAAATACAAAGAGAAAGGTTTTGAAATACTGGCATTTCCGTGTAACGATTTTGGCGGACAAGAACCCGGGACCAACGAAGAGATTAAAGAATTCTGTAAAACAAAATTCAACGTTACGTTCAAACTTTTTGATAAAGTAAAAGTTCTCGGAAATGAAAAGTCGCCTCTATACGCACGTTTAATAAACAACAGTGTAACTGAAAAAGGTGATATCAAATGGAACTTCGAAAAGTTTTTGATTGATAGAAATGGAAATATTGTTGCAAGGTTCAGAAGTAAAGTTACACCGGAAAGTGAAGAGCTGACGCAAACAATTGAGAAAGAACTAAGCCCCATCCCAAACCCATCCCCTAAGGAGAAGGGTTTTTAAAATTCCCCTTTCCTTTGGAAAGGGGATAGGGGATAGGCGTGGCTTACTCCTCATCCACTTCAATTTCAGCGTTCTCGTTTTTTTTCAGCGGCGGTCGTTCAAAAATTATTGTCATCTCTTTGTAGTGATTGGCTAAATTATCACTCACTTGATCCCATGTGAAACGCCATGTCCAGTTTCCGCCAGTTGTGCCCGGGAAGTTCATGCGCGCTTCGTTGCCGAGGTTTAAAATATCCTGCATCGGTATTACACAAATATTTGCCACAGAAGCATACGCAGCCCGGATCAATTCATAAGTCATGTTATCACCGTAATAATTGAAATATTTTTGCGCCCACTCATAAATACCTGAATCCTTCTTTATTTCCGATTCAAAAAACCCACGTGTAGTTTCGTTATCGTGAGAGCCGGTATGCACAACACAATTTTTAATATGATTGTGCGGCAGAAATTTTTTATCTCCATCTTCTCCTAACCCAAACTGCAAAATTTTAATTCCCGGGAAACCAAAATTATCGCGCAGCGCCTCAACAGAATCTGTAATCACTCCAAGGTCTTCAGCGATGATCGGCAGTTCACCCAATTCTTTTCTAATAGAGTTAAATAATTTTTCACCTGGTGCTTTCACCCAACGGCCATCAATCGCAGTTGTTGCACCGCCGGAAATTTCCCAGTAGGCATCAAAGCCGCGGAAATGATCTATTCTTAATATATCCGCCATCTCAAGCAGCTTGGCAATTCTTTTTCGCCACCAGGCAAAATTATCTTTTTCCATCTCTTTCCATCTGTAAAGCGGATTACCCCATAACTGTCCTGTTGCGCTGAAATAATCTGGCGGAACACCGGCAACGAATTCCAATGAACCGTCTTCACGTACTGTAAAGAGTTCTTTGTTTGCCCAAAGATCCGCGCTATCATACGCAATGAAGATCGGGATATCGCCGATGATTTTTATTCCATTCTTGTAAGCATATTCTCGAATGTTTAACCACTGTTTATCAAAAGTAAACTGAAGGAATTTTTGAAACTCAATTTCATCAGCGAGTTTGTTTTTCCATTCTGAAATATTTTTTTTAAAAGCAATTGAGGAATTCCACTGAGTCCACAAAACTCCTCCGTGAAATTGTTTCGCCGCCATAAACAGAGAATAATCATCTAACCAGTAGTTGTTCTTGTTGCAAAAGCTGCTGTATTCATCCTCAAATTTCTTTTGGTGTTTTTTAAAATTCAGAAATGCTTTGTGAAGCAGCTTCTGTTTAAAATTTATAACCGAGCCGTAATCAATTTGGTGCGGATCATATTTCGGTGTATTATGAAAATCTTCTTCTTTCAATAAACCATCTTTCACTAATAATTCCGGACTAATCAACAACGGATTTCCTGCAAATGCAGAAAAACATTGATACGGCGAATCGCCATAACCTGTCGGTCCTAATGGAAATACCTGCCATAAAGTTTGTCCGGCTTGTTTTAAAAAATCAATAAAACGGTACGCGTTCGGGCCGAGATCTCCAATTCCAAATTTCCCCGGAAGAGAAGTTGGATGTAACAAGATTCCAGCTGATCGTTCGATATTCATAAATTCCTCCTATTGTGATTTAAATCGCTATTAAAAAAATAAAACAAAAAAACAATATTTTCTTAAAACAAATATTCATTATCTTGCAAATGAGTATGGGATAAAACAATTGCACAATTTTTTAATTAGTTGTTCAACTCATTGCTTTAAAAAAAATTTTTAGTTAAGTTGACTTTACACCGTATGAGCGGAGTAAAAAAAATAGTCCCTCAAAAAAATTTTTATATAAAAGTTATCATCAGTCTTAAGTAACAATTTTTCAAAATACATTTCGAAGATCGGAGTTTTGAATGAAGATTAATCGTCTTTTCACCACTGCGGGAAAAGACCCGCTTGAATCAGTTGAGTTTGTCAAACGAACATCGGAGATAAAAAATCCGGACGGCTCAATTGTTTTCAGAATGGAAGATGTAGTAGTTCCAAAAGAATGGTCGCAGGTAGCAACCGATGTGCTTGCTCAAAAATATTTTCGTAAAGCCGGGGTTCCTAAACTTCTAAAAAAAATTAAAGAAGAAGGAGTTCCTAAATGGCTGCAACCTTCTGCAGCAGATAATAAATTAGAAGAGCTTCCTGAAAAGGAGCGACTCGGTTCGGAAACAGATGCACGGCAGGTTTTTCATCGTCTGGCAGGAACATGGACATATTGGGGATGGAAGGGAAAATATTTTGATACCGAAGAAGATGCAAAAGCATTTTATGATGAACATGTTTATATGCTCGCGAATCAATTTGCAGCACCTAATTCTCCTCAATGGTTTAATACAGGATTGAATTGGGCGTATGGAATTAATGGTCCTTCGCAAGGGCATTATTATGTAGATTATCAAACCGGTCAGCTCACTTCTTCAGAAGACGCGTACACACATCCGCAGCCCCACGCGTGCGCTAAGGGTGATACTAAACTTATTACAGATAAAGGAATTTTTGAAATTCAAGAAATTGTTGAAAAGAATT
>JBFLWC010000225.1:0-2502 GCA_040758415.1 Bacteroidota bacterium
TTACGGTTGTTATAAACGGCTGTAAAGATCCACTCGGAATTATAGACCCGCAGTTAAGGAACAGCAACGAAGCACAAAAGTTTTTGGCGATTGCAGAAAAAAGTTCTTCGGTCAATTCGTTCACACCAAATTATAACGAAGAGAAGGCAATGTTACTTGCCGGAACTCTTAGTAAAGAGCTGTACCCTATCCGCATAGGCCAAAAAATGAAATTAGTTGATAAAAGTTTAACACTTGTAAAAGATAGTACTACCGCAACCGGAACGTTAGTTCAAAAATTTGACGGCACTTTAATAATTGAAGGATCGTTCCAACAGCCAACTATTGGTATTCGTTCTCGTGTTGATACCACAATTCAAAAAACGTTTTCAACAACTATTACTAGAATGATACAATATAAAAAGATAAACAACACAGGAAACGATACAATGGATTGGAAAGTTGATGCAATCTCTCTTCCAAACGGTGGAACAAGTGGTGATAATATTCAAATCACGAAAATAATTTTAACCACACAAGATGGAACAGAAATTGTGATTGAAGATCCGAACACATATTTCTTCAAAGTAGGAAAAGAAAAAGAGAATGATGATGAAGAAGAAGAAAATGATAATCATGAGTTTGAAATTAGATTGAAGATGATGGGACACGGCTGGAAGAACCTTTTAACCTGGTACAAAAAAAATCAGCCGGTAAAACTTACTGTTGAAATCATAAGTACATCCTCCGAGCCGGATTTCTTAACACTTACTTACGGTGCAATGATGAATGGTAACAGTGGAACAAAAGAAAAATTTGATTTGGTTTCTAGCACTCAAGAAGGAGTTTATTACAGAAAAGTTTACGAAAGAAAATGGTATACACATTCGTATGCAACAAGAATGCACGCCGTTATTAATGCTTTGCCGCGATATGTTGTCTATGATACCGAAACCAGTGTTGAAGAAAAAACTTGGGGAATACCATATCGGGTTAAATAAATTGTTTTAAGTGAACGAGAAATTGATTACAAAAAAATAAAGGAGCTATAATTATGTTAAAAATAAAAAAAGCGGGAAATAATTTATTCCTTGCGGTAATAATAACAACTTCATTCTTTCTTGCCTCCTGTTCTAAAGATAATAACCCTCTGGAGTCGGGCGGCAGTACATCTAAAGTAGCTGGCAGGATATCTCCAAGCACCGGATCAGCCACTACTTTGAGCAAATCCGGGAATGCGGAGACAACTCAAGCACCGGTTCAAGATGCCACTGTAATACTGGCTCAGGTTCAAGCAGATGGTTCATTAAAAACAGTCTCTACAAAAAGCGTTCAAACAGATGCTGCAGGAAAATTTGTTGTTGAAACAAATCTTAGCGGTGTAAATAATCTTGTGGTTGTTGCAACAAAGGGTGAAGCCCAATGGAAGGCAATAGTTTCTTCAACTGTGCAAAGCGGAAATACGGTTTACGCTCCTCCTCTCAATATGGAATCTACAACAGAAACTAATCTTTATATCAAACTTGTTAGCCAGGGGCGCGCTAATAGTATTGATGCAACAGATCTGAAGATTTTGTTAGATGCACAAGGGGCATCTTATTTACGCAGTAATGCAAATGCAGAGGCAGAATTTATAAATGCTTTGCAAGCACAGTCTCAAGCAACTGCTCAAGCTGCAGGTAATTCATATTTCGGATTATCGAGCAGTCAAATCCAGGCAGTAATGCTTGCTAAGGCAGAAGCAAAAGCAAAGTTTGACGCTGCTCTGTATAATGCTGGCGAATCCGAAGAGGAAACAGAGAATGAAATAAATAATTTTGAAGGGTCTCTTCTTTCGGTTTATACTAAGAATGCCACAAGTGCAAATGTGTATGCAAAATTGATGAGAATTGGAGTTACTGCTTTTGTTAATGCTACTACATCAATGAGTGCAAATGGTAGAGTGGCAATTGCGAAATCTTTTTATAAAAGGTATGCATTTGTTCTTAGCGTTGCAATGAAAGAACAATTCCAGTCCGCCGGGGCCTCTAGTGCGCAAATTAATGCTGTTGCATCTGCTGGCGCAGCATTGTATAGTTCAATTAAAACTTCGGCAGATTTGAATCAAATTGCGAATGCCTTTGTTCAATACCATTCATCTATAAAATCTCAGATAAAAGTTACATTGGCATCTTATGCTGATGCAATTGAAATAATTGATTCTAGTATTAACGCAACAGCATCTTCAAAAACTGTTCTTAACGCTTCGCTGATCGGGGCAGTTTCTATTGATGCAATAATCAATGCTTACGTAACATTCTTCAATACTGTTAAGTCAACAACTCAGGCAACTTTAACAGGTGCGTCATCGGAACAAGTAAGCGCTTCATCTCAAATTCTAATTTTGGCAAACATGAACTAAGTACTTTATGGATGGACCGGGAAACCGGTTCCATCTTTTAGTCAGAAATGAAAATCTAAAAAAACAAGGAAATAATTTTTTAGGAGATTAATACAATGACGAAAATATATAAATCACTAAGT
>JBFLWC010000226.1:0-2696 GCA_040758415.1 Bacteroidota bacterium
CCAGATTTATTTCACTCATCTAATTTATTCCGTCCTTACTACTTGCAATCCGGAATCACATTTTCTTATTCTTCATTCATCAATCGGCAGTTATACAATCTAACAGCTAAAAGCTAACTACTAAATACCAACTACTCAATACTAACTACTCAATACTAACATCTCACGCCCAACGAATAAGCCCGAGCTCAAACGGATTTATTAATAAAGAATGTTTTGGTAGTATCCGCAAAGTAAATCCAAACTGTCCTGTATCTTTGCACTCAATTTCGCCGCGGTAAATATATTTTGTAGATTTTGTTTTCTTCACAACGTGATCCATATTTACAAACTTTTTCGAACTCTCAACACCATCATCAACTTTGCCGTAATAAATTTGGACCTCAACATCATCGGGTGTTAATTCGCCAAGCTCAACTTCTGCAAGAATAGGATATTTCAAACCGACTTTCAGGTCGCCGTTCTTTTCTTCTTCAGATATACTAAGAAACCTAACTTTATTCCAATTTTCATAAAGATGATTTTTCCATTTGGAAAAGTCTTTCCCCTTGATCCAATCATTCTTCATCAAACTCATTCGTTTTTCATACGAGACAAAATAAAATTTCTTCGCATATTCTTCAACCATGCGATGTGAGTTATAAAGCGGTCCTAATTTCTTCATCGAATTTTTCATCATCGAAATCCAGCCGCGCGGAAGTTTGTCTTCACCTCTGTTGTAAAAAAGGGGAACAATTTCTTTTTCAATCGTTTCATAAATCAAACGTGATTCAACCTCGTCTTGATAATCAAGGTTATCATACTCTTCTCTATTACCGATTCTCCAGCCAACATCGGGTGTGTATGCTTCATCCCACCATCCATCCATCACACTGAAGTTCAGTCCGCCGTTTGCAATAACCTTCATGCCTGAAGTTCCGCTGGCTTCAAGGGGGCGGCGCGGATTGTTCAACCACACATCGCATCCTTCAACCATATAGCGTGCAATGTTCATATCATAATTTTCGAGGAAGACAATTCTTTTTCTGAGGTGCGGTTCTTTAGCAATAGCAATAATTTCTTGAATAAGTTTTTTCCCTTCCTCATCTTTGGGGTGTGCTTTGCCTGCAATAATCAATTGAACGGGATAATCGGAATTACCAAGAATACCAGCAAGACGTTCAATATCTTTTGCAATCAAAGTAGCGCGTTTGTATGTAGCAAAACGGCGGGCAAAACCGATTGTTAGTGCTTGAACATCAAGAACTTCTTTTGCGAATGCAAGTTCAGAGGCAGAACCGCCCCGCTCTAATATCTGTTTAGTTACTCTGCTGCGCGCAAAAGCAACTAATCGCTCTCTTCTTCTTTCGTGTGTCCGCCAAAGTTCTTCGTCTGGAATTTCATCAACGTGTTTCCATGATTCCTTGTCGGCTGGATTTTGCATAAACTTATCGCCAAGATAGCGATACAGCAATTCCTGCATATCATTAGAGAGATGCGAGCGCGTGTGAACGCCATTTGTAACGTAATCAATCGGAATTTCATCGAACGGAATATCAACAAATCCAGCCATCCACATTTTCTTCGAGACTTTTCCATGAAGCTCACTAACACCGTTGACAAAGCCAGCCATGTTCATTGCAAGATGAGCCATGTTAAAGTTAGCTGCAGGTTTATCTTTTATTATTGTTCCTAAGCTGTAAAACGTTTTATCGCTTATCTGCAATTCATGGCGATAATAATCTCCAAAATATTTTTCGACCAGATCGTTCGGAAAAATATCTATCCCTGCCGGAACAGGTGTGTGGGTTGTAAATACATTCGAATAAAAATTAATATCTTTTGCTTCGACAAAATTCAGTCCGTGGTTTTTAATTAATAAACGAATTCTCTCAAGAGACAAAAACGCTGAATGCCCTTCGTTCATGTGACAAACGAGAGGTTTAATTTTCATTGCATGCAGCGCACGAATTCCGCCGATACCAAGTACAATTTCCTGCTGAATGCGGGTTTCAACATTGCCACCATAGAGCGAACGGGTTATCTTTCTATCCTCTTCCGAATTTTCCGGAACATTTGTATCGAGCAAGAAAAGCGGAATGCGGCCAACCTGAATTTTCCAAATCTGCACAATAACTTTACGCCCGGGGAAATCCATTTCTATTTTTAAGGGAGTGCTGTCAAAATTTGTAACAAGTGTCATCGGCTGATTGTAGAAATCGGTTATCTCGTAACGTTCTTGCTGCCAGCCGTCTGTTGTTAAGTACTGCTGGAAATATCCTTCTTTATAACAAAGTCCCACAGCAACAAGAGGCAAACCAAGGTCGCTTGCAGATTTTAGATGGTCGCCGGCAAGAACACCCAATCCACCTGAATAAACTTGCAAGCATTCAGTCAATCCAAATTCGGCTGAGAAATATGCAATAAACTTATCTTCATCATTGCCAAAATTTTTCTGATACCAACTTTTTTCTTCAAGACAAATATTGAGTTGAACAGACACACGATTCATGTGAGAAATGAAACTATCGTCTGCAGCTACTTCATTAAGCCGGTTCTGACTAATTTTTCCAAGCATAAGAACAGGATTATGGTGTGTCTCATCCCAAAGTTTTCGATCCAATCTTCGAAAGAGATCAATTGCATCTGGATTCCAGCTCCAATACAAATTATAAACTAACTCCCGCAGAGGTTCTAACTTTTCTGGAAGAGAGGGT
>JBFLWC010000227.1:0-4081 GCA_040758415.1 Bacteroidota bacterium
TTGCTGCTTTGAATTCCTTCCATTCTTCTTTCCAGCTTACATCTTCATTGGGGAATTCAAACAATTCAATCTCCGGTCTTCCACCCTCTTTTTTTCTTTTCCCGAATTCTAATGTTTCAGGTCCGTAACTACCGCCAAGCCCTTCTACTTTCAAGTATCCGTTCGTCCCAAAAATTTCAAAAGAAAAAATATTCTTCCAGTTAGTCCAGCTTACATGAAAGGATGCAGTTACATTATTTTCTGTTTTTAAAATTGCAAAAGCATTATCCTCCACTTCCATATCCCAGAATTTTGTTTCAAAATTTCCAAAGACTTCTCTTACCTCACCACCGAACCATCGAATCAAATCAATAACATGAACACCTTGATCCAATAATTCACCCCCACCAGATAAATCTTTCGATGCTCGCCATTCCTTTTCCATCCCTTGCCTTCCACCATGGCCGTATCTTGCACGAATGTTAAATATTTTTCCAATTTTTCCTTCATCAGCAATTTGCTTTGCTTTCCATATTGCAGGATGAAACCTATGATTAAATCCAGTCTTCAACACTACATACTTCTTACTACCTACTCCATATTGGAGCGAAGCGGAAATCCCGTCTTGGCAGGACTCCTTACTACCTACTACATACTCGGCACTACCTACTATCTCTCTGGCCTCTTCAAAATTCCTTCCTAACGGTTTCTCTGCCAGTACGTGTTTGCCCGCTATCAGAGCATCAGTAATAATTTCCTTAGCATATTTATTTACAACTGAAACAACTACAGCATCGCAGTTTGAATCTTCTAACAATTTTTTGTGATCTGTATAAGCTGTACAAGAAAATTCTGAACTAAACTTTTCAGCCATCATCTCATTACTATCGCAACAAGCAACCAACACATCTTGATCATTGAACGCAAGAGCTCTCTTTCTCCCAATTAATCCGCATCCTATTATTGCTACATTCATATTTTTTTAAAAAAAGTCTTGTTATCTATTCTTCTTAGTGTAGCGAAATCTTTTTCACTTTTTAACAAATCTTGAAATTCTTTATTACTCCATTGATCCCATGGAGCCGAAATAAATTTTCCGGTAATACCATCTGATTCTTCTGACAAAAGGAACACTGTTAAATTAGCCGCAATCACAGGAGATACTCCACCTTTTTCCAATTGTTGCTTCGTGTTTTCAAAAAAAGAATTTCCCACTCTACTTTCGCCAGCCTCAAGTGTTTCGTTATGAAGTCGAGTTGCAACGAAACCCGGCGCGACGCAATTCACATCAAAATTTTCTTCTTGAAGTTCAATTGCAAAGTTTTCCGTAAATCTTACTATAGCTATTTTGCTTGTAGCATAAGCTGAGTAATTTGCAAAGGGTGACGCAGCTCCTCCACCAGAATAATTGACTATCTTCTTTTTGGTCTTGGGTTTTATCAATGGGGCAAAGGTGCTACACATATATACAGTGCCGAAAAAATTTATACTCACTGCCCTCCTGAATTCTTCTAAATCAATTTCTGTAGTCTTGCCAATAGGACCATAAATGCCTGCACAATTTACTAATCCGTTAATTTCCAGTCTTTCTTTTTCACACCAATTTGCAAAATCTTTCACGCTTTTAAGGTCACTCACGTCAATTACATAGTAAACATGATCATTCTGAGAAATTTTCTTTAATTCTTCAACTGCGTTCATGAGATCGTTTTCGTTCCTAGCAGCAATAATAATCCTTGCACCTTCTTCAGCACATTTTTTTGCAATTTCTAATCCAATACCTAAACTTCCTCCGGTTATGATTATCGTTTTGGATTGTAGTTTATTCATTTGTCCTCCCAATAGCGTAATAATGAAACCCGGCTTTTCTCATATTGCTTTCATCAAGACAGTTTTTAGTATCAAAGAATACTTTCTTGTTCATTGAACTAGTCAAATTAGACCAATCAAAATACTTGAATTCATTCCATTCGGTTAGTAAAACGAGTATATCGCTGTTATTAATAACATCAGACATGCTTTTACAAATTTCAAAAACTGGCGGTTCACTTAACTCTGAATAATCTGCTTTTGGGTCGTAGACTTTGACTTTGCCATTATTTTTGACTAATTGATCAACTATCTCAAGAGGCAAACTTCTTCTTAAGGTACTTGTACCCGGCTTATAAGTTAATCCTAGAATGCTAATCGTTTTACCATTAATGCCTTCCAGAATTGTATCAATCCTTTTAACAATCGCATACTTTCTTTCTATATTGAAATTGTGAATAGCGCCAAACAATTTTGCAAAACCGTTTGATTTTTCATTAACAGATTCAAGCACTTTCAGGTCTCTTCCTAATGTCCCACCTGAAAAACCGATTCCTGGTGATAGGTAAGCCTTAGCTCCAATTCTAACGTCAGATTTTAACCCTTTAACGACATCATCAATCCTTGCATTCTTAGTTTCACATATGTCTGCAAGATGGTTAGCAAAAACAATACTCATTGCTAAGTAGGAATTAATCCCATGTTTCACGATTTCAGCACTTTCAAGGCTCATACAAAACAATTGGTCAGTAATTTTAGAGAACAACAGCATGCATTTTGATTCTGCTTCTTGAGATACAGTTCCTATTATTATTCTTCCTGGGTTAAGATAACATTCAATAGCTTCTCCCAATCGCAAGTTCTCAGGAGAATACGCTATTTCAAGAGTTGCATTTTTTTCTTTAAGTAAACTTCTCAAATGAGCACAATAACCAACTGGGGATTGTGAACTAACTATTAATATTGCACCATCTTTCATAACCTCTCTGACTGATTTTACCGAATTCTCCAGAATTGAAGTGTCACTTGAGTCGTCATCTAGTACAGGAGTATCATAAGAAAGGAACACAAAATCACATTCTTTTAAGGAATCAATACTACTTGAAAAAGAAAGAAGCCCCTTTTCAAAGCCCTCTAACAAGGCATTTTCTAAATTTGGTTCATATAATGGTGGAATTCCGTTTCGAAGTTTGTCTACCATTTCCTGTTCATAATCAAATCCTACAACTTCATAACCGAGTTTCATCCAAGAAACAGAAATTACGCAGCCAAGGTGCCATAAACCGATTACTCCAACTTTCTCATTCATTAGTTTCTCTAGTAATGTTTATATTTTTCGAATACATTTCAGGCGTATCAAAAACGTGAACGCTTTTATGTTCACAAACACCATAAACCGTTAATTTTTTCTCAAGCAAATTTGGGAATATTTGTTTGCCAAAATCTGAGGAGCCTGAAGGGATGTGGTTTAATATTTTGTAATCGAGATAATAGACACCGGCATTTACCCAATGACTTTCAGTTTCTACTGGTCTTGGCTTTTCAATAAATCTTACTATTTTAAAATTGCTGTCAAATTCAGCTACACCACTATGTGTGACATCTTCGCGGTAATGGAATGCGATAACCCCAATGCAGTAATTATCTATTCGAATTTGTTGGTCATATTTTTCCTTAAGAGAATTTAAATCAAACTCACTTATTTGATCTCCGTAAATTACGTAAAATGGATTGTGGCTTCCTGATTCTTTATAACTAGCAGATTTCAAAACATTATCCTTCCAATAATTCTTTGCAATTTTTGCAACAGCACCAGCCGTCCCCAACAATTCTTCTTCGAAGGAATATTTAATCTTGACTCCAAATTTCTCACCATCGCCTAAATAGTCTGTTATCTTAAAAGGAAGATGATGAAGATTTATATAAATTTCTTCAACGCCATATCTCTTGCAAAGTTCGATATTATACTGAAGCACCGGTTTCCCCCGAAACTCAATCATGGGTTTTGGGATACAGTTCGTAATTTCCTTAAGTCGTTCTCCTCTTCCAGCTGCTAGAATTATTGCTTTCATTTTTTAGTTGTGAATGGTGAATTGTAAATGGTGAATATTGAAGGAATATGTGTCAATTAAAGCATTGTTATCCCTTGAAAGATTTATTCGAGTACCTCTGATAGGTTTTCAATATTAATATTAGCAATATCGTATTTGCCAAATCTTTCGGAAGCATCTAATATTTCAATCCCTATTATTTGATTATTCTCATCGAAGTCAAGAATGACGCCTTCTTCAAT
>JBFLWC010000228.1:0-3358 GCA_040758415.1 Bacteroidota bacterium
TCATTAATTCAATGTGTTTCTCTGCACCAAATAAGCTGAATAAATGATTGAACAAATGAAGTCCAATGAAAAGTATTATAGTGAGACCGGATATGTAATGAATTTTCTTTATTGTCATTTACATTACCTCTTTTTTGTTATGATTATTCTATGATGACGTTATTTACCCTCTTAGTTTATCTAAAAGATCATTTAACTTTTTGGCTTCGGGGTTGGATAAATTTTTGAAGAGAGCATCAAATTGTTCATTTAACTTGTCAATTCTTGAAAGCAGCTTCAACCCTTTTTCCGTTATAATTACATCAACGCGTCTGCGGTCGTGTAGTGAGAGTTCACGCTTAACCAAACCTTTAACGCGCAATCTCTCAACAAGCCGTGAAGCATCCGACATTTTGTCGAGCATCCGCTCTTTAAGCAAATTAACAGTGGCGCAATTAGGATATTGCCCGCGCAGAATTCTGAGAATGTTAAATTGATTACTTGTGACATCGTATTTTGCGAAGAGCTGTGTCTGCAAATTCATAAGCCAGCCGTAAGTGTAAATAACATTTACGGCAAGCTTATGATATTCATTCCTAAACTTGGACTGCTTTATTTCCTTCTCAAGTTTCATTACGATTTCTGAAGTTCGAGATTAACTGTGATGTAAACTGTACTGCCAACAACAGCACCGCCGGCTTCCATCAATGCATTCCACTTCAGGTTGTAATCGAACCTATTTATTTCGCCTTTAATTTTGAAGCCGGCTTTTGTGTTTCCCCATGGGTCTTTTACTGTTCCGTTGTAAACAACATAAAGGGTTACTTCTTTTGTTACGTTGCGGATTGTTAAATCTCCAACGAGTTTGTAATTCTTTCCGGCGACTTTTTTTAATGATTTTCCCTTGAAAGTCATCTTCGGAAATTTCTCTGCATTAAAAAAGTCATCGGACTTTAAGTGAGTATCTCTCTTCTCATTTTCTGTACTGATGCTTGCAACATCTACGGAGAAATCAATCTTTGCATCGGTAAAATCATCTTTTGCAGCTTCAATACTCCCGTCAAAGGATTTGAATTGACCTGATACTTCAGAAATTACAAGATGAGAAACAGAAAACTGTACGCCCGAATGAGTTTTATCTATAGCCCATTTAATTTGAGCATTGAGTGAAATAAAACCGAACAACAAAAGAACTGTAATAAAACGAAGTTTTGCCATTTGGACCTCCTATTTGATAATTGATATTTATTACGATGTCAAATATATGTCATAACATCTATTGTTGCAACATTTATTCGCCCCACCTTTCCGAAGTTCCGAAGGAATGGCTATGCCAGAATCCTCCGTAAGGAGTCCTTCGGACCTACGGGAAAATCCTCCCCACATAGTGGCTATGCCAAAGGGGAGGACGTTAAATACCCCGACCCTTGGGTCGAGGTATCATTCAGCGCAGGTCGGAGTCAATACTCCGACCAAGCATTTTTCTCCCCCCTTTGGGGGAGATGGAGGGGGCATTATTTAAAAAATTTCCGTAAGGTAATGTTTTTTGATGGAGACGGCGAGTAAAAAAAATATACGTGCAATCGGCTGATTTATTTATCTTTACCAAACAAATTGAACAAAATATTTTCGGAGACAGGAATGAAAAAAATATCCTCATTTAAGGCATACGATATACGGGGCAAAGTGCCGGGCGAATTGAACGCTGACCTTGCTTATAAAATTGGTCGTGCGTTTGCAAAGTATCTTAACGCTAAATCGGTTGTAATCGGGCGCGATGTTAGAAAATCATCACCGGTTCTTTCAGATGCGCTGGCAAAAGGTTTGAACGACGCCGGCTGCGATGTGATTGATCTCGGTCTGTGCGGAACCGAAATGATCTATTTCGGCACTCCATTTTTGAATTCTGACGGCGGTGTGATGATTACAGCCAGCCATAATCCGCCCGAGTACAACGGATTAAAGTTTGTTAAAAGAGAATCTGTGCCGATGGGATACGACTCCGGTTTGAATGAAATCGAAAATATGATCCTGAACAATAATCTTGGAGAAGTTGCTGAAGTAAAAGGAAATATTTTTCAGAAAGATATTATGAATGATTTTATTGCGAAGGTTGCAAAATTTTTTGATCCTAAAAAAATTCGACCGTATAAAGTTGTTGTAAATGCAGGCAACGGCTGTGTTGGACCTGCACTTGATGCACTTGAAAAATATTTGCCAATAAAAATGATAAAAATTTTTCACGAACCGGATTCAAATTTTCCTAATGGCGTTCCTAACCCGCTTTTGCCGGAAAACCGCCAGCCAACAATAGATGCAATTAAAGAAAATGGTGCTGATCTTGGAGTTGCGTGGGATGGAGATTATGATAGATGTTTCTTCTTTGACGAAGAAGGAAATTTCATCGAGGGATACTACATTGTTGGACTGCTGGCAAAATCAATTTTAAGATTAAACCCCGGAGAAAAGATTGTTCACGATCCCCGGCTTGTTTGGAATACAATTGATATTGTTAATAAGGCAGGCGGCGAGCCGGTTGTTTCGAAGAGCGGACACGCCTTCATAAAACAGAAAATGAGAGAAGTCAATTCAATCTACGGAGGGGAAATGTCCGCACATCATTATTTCCGTGATAATTTTTATTCCGACAGCGGTCTTATTCCTTTCGTTCTTATTTTGCAATTGATGTCTGATGAAAATGCAAAACTTTCCGAACTGGTTGGTAAAATGATTAAGTTGTATCCCTGCTCGGGAGAAATAAACTCGACAGTTTTTGATGCTTCAGAAAAAATAAAAGCAATAAAAGAAAAATATACCGGCGGCATGGTTAGCGAGCTGGACGGGCTAAGTGTTGAATATTCCGATTGGCGTTTCAACATCCGAATGAGTAACACCGAACCGTTACTCCGGCTTAATGTTGAAGCGAAGAACGATAAAAATTTGATGAAAAAAAAAACCGAAGAGCTGTTGAATTTTATCCGGAATTAAACGAAATTAAACTCAGAATTAAGAGCAACTTGTTAGAACCAACCGCAATGTGTGTCGTCTAAAGGGGCAAAAGATAATAATCATGTGAGGAAAATAAAATGCCGGACGGACAAGAAAAAGCAATTGATGTTGATAAACTTTTGAAAAATAAATTGAAATCGGTCAGTGTTGGTTCGCTTGAAAATGCAATTGCAAAAGTAATTAGTGATATGGTTGGCGAAGATTATAAATGCACTATAGGTGAAGTGAAATATACATTATTCAGCGGCGCTGACTTTCACGTTAAAGTAGAATTAAGTTATAACCCCGAACAATAAAATTTTGGGGAGTTGCGGCTGGAACTTAGGTCTCCCCCCAACCTAGGTTTTGGCTCTTCTCCCCGCTTATTTTT
>JBFLWC010000229.1:0-4814 GCA_040758415.1 Bacteroidota bacterium
CCAATTTTCAAATTCCAATTTCTTTAGGAAATGGGGTTTTTGGTAATTGGAATTCGAGATTTGTTTGTTATTTGTAATTTGATTCTTGGAATTTTACTTCATCTCCTTTTCTTTGCGTAAGATGAGTAACTAAATTAATTTGTTTATTTTTTCTTTGAAGGTTGATTTAGGAACAGCACCTATTACTGTTTCAACAACCTGTCCGCCTTTTAAAAATAAAACTGTAGGGATACTCCTAACTCCGAATTTTACAGCCGTCTGTTGGTTTTCATCAACATCAAGTTTGCCTACTTTAATTTTGCCTTCATACTCATTTGCAAGCTCTTCAATTATCGGTGCAATCATTCTGCACGGACCGCACCAAGCAGCCCAAAAATCTACTATAACCGGAAGATCTGATTTTAATGCTTCTGTATCAAAATTGTTGTCAGTAAAAGTAAACGGTTTCATGAATTTTGTTACTCCTTTGATTAAAAAATAATTTACACAGCGCCGTTCTTTTTTAAAACTTCGCGTGCAATAATTCCTTTTTGAATTTCAGTAGTGCCTTCAAAAATTCTGTTGATGCGAGAATCACGGTAATATCTTTCAATTGGAAGTTCGCGCGAGTAACCCATTCCGCCATGAATCTGAACTGCATAATCGGCAATTTTATCAAGAGATTCAGAACAGAAAAGTTTAACAATTGCCGATTGACGATTCACATCTTTCTTCAAATCATAATCCAATGCAGTGCGGTAAACCATAGACTCCATCGCATATAACAAAGTTGCCATTTCAGAAATCATAAACTGGATAGCCTGAAAATTAGAAATGGATTGATCGAACTGTTTACGTTGTTTTGCATACTGGCTAGACAATTCTAAAAGTTCTTTGGCGGCGCCAAGGCACGCAGCGCCTAATCCCAACCTTCCGGCGTTCAAAGTTTTCATTGCAAGAATAAATCCGCGCCCATCACTTCCAACAATATTTTCTTTGGGAATGCGCACATTATCAAAAGTGATTGCATTTGTAGTACTTCCTTTAATTCCCATTTTCTTTTCTGGAGGACCGGCGCTAAAGCCGGGAGTTTTTGTCTCGACAATGAAAGCGCTGATTCCTTTTTCCGTGCGTGCAAATACCGAAACAATATCTGCTATTCCGCCATTTGTAATCCACAGCTTTTCGCCGTTAATTACCCACTCATTTCCATCGAGATTAGCACGGGTTTTTACATTAAATGAATCCGATCCGGCTTGAGCTTCAGTCAAACAGAATGCCCCAATTTTTTCTCCTTTTGCAAGAGGTACAAGAAATTTTTTCTTCTGGTCCTCTGTTCCGCCAATATAAATTACATTAGCGCCAATTGACTGGTGAGCGCCGATAAAAGTTGCCGTAGACAAACATCCGCGCGCCATCTCTTCCTGCATAATGCAGTAACCAACTTCGCCAAATCCTCCGCCGCCATATTCTTCGGGAAATACTACGCCGAGAAATCCAAGCTCGCCAAGTTTTTTAATTAACTCATCCGGAATTTTTTCTTCTGCGTCTATCTTAGCAGCAATCGGTTTGATTTCGTTGTTAACAAAATCGCGGGTCATATCCCGCAGCATTTTTTGTTCTTCCGTAAAAGAAAATTCATTCATTATCTATTCCTGTGGATACTCTATATTTCTGCAGTAGTTTGCTGAAAAGTTATTTGATTGATTGGCTGGTTTTTTCGCCTGTGAAATTTACAATATATTCAGCTCCGTCAACTCCAAGAACATTACCCGAGATCCAATCGGCTCTTTCATCGCACAAAAGAACAATTGCTTTGGCAACATCTTCGGGCGTGGTTAATCTTCCACCCGGATTTTTCAACTTAGCAGCATTCAACATCTTATCGAACATCGGGATTTTACGACCTGCAGGGGTATCGGTAACCCCCGCCATAATCGAGTTGCATGTTATCCTCATAGAACCAAGTTCAACAGCTAATTGGCGAATGTGGGATTCAAGTGCTGCTTTAGCGGCAGAGACAGCACCATAATACGGAATTACCGTATGAGAGCCTGCACTCGTGAGTGCAAAAATTCTTCCTCCGCTTGCAAATAAATCTCTTTGAATTAATCCTTGAGTCCAATAAACTAACGAATGAGCCATAACATCTAAAGTCATACTCATCTGTGAAGGCGAAATACAATCATTTGGATTTTTTGAAATGTATGGTTTGAGCGTGCCGAATGCAAGTGAGTGAATTAAAACGTGAACATGCGGCTGCTCTTTAATAGCAAAGCGTTCTTTAATTTCATCCAGTGTATCGTTGATTTTTATTTGGTCGGCTGCATTTATGTTAAAGAAGATTGCCTTCTGCCCGGTTTTTTCAATTTTTTTTATTACCTGCTGAACAGCCGGCATTGTTGCTTGACGATCTAGATGAACGCCAAAAATATTATAACCATTCTTAGCAAGTTCTATTGCCGATGCGCCGCCGAATCCGCTCGAAGCACCGAGAATCAGCGCCCATTTATTTTCCATCTATTTGTTCCTCGGTTTTAGTAACAACACAAACTTAAGAAATACAAAAATGAAATCAAATCTTGATTGATGAATCACTTAACATGCAGATCAAGATGTAATTCAGAGTGTAGAATGTAGAGTGTGGAATTAGCAGAAAATTAAAACAAGAGATTAGCAAGAGCATTTCTTTGAAACGAACTTCATCTTCAACTATATCACTTACTAAGAGAAATAGACAACAGATTCATCACCAAGAATTTTTTTTACTTTCGAAATGAAATCCGGCTTGAAGGAAATTTTATAAGTAGTATGGAACTCGCGAATAATTCCATCGTCTTTAATACAAATTAGAACCGGCGTTGTGCCTTCATGCTCTTCCATTAACTTTTTGATTTCCGATACAACAGAAGGATTGTGAGCCGCCTGGTCGAAAATAATTCCAATCTTTTTTGTGAGTTTTTGCTTTACATCATCCAAATGTATTGCTTCATCAACATGAAGTTTAACTGCATCGCCGCTGCTTTCAAGTTTTCCGGTTACAAGAATTGTAGATTCCGGCACAATTAAATTTTCACAAAGAGAATAAACTTTCGAGAACATCAGGCATTCACACGAACCGCTGAAATCATCTAACTTAAAAAATACCATCCGGTTACCGCGCTTATCAATCTTAGTTTTAACTTCTGTAACAACGCCGCAAGCTCGAACCGCTTCTCTGTAATTATATGTTTCAGTCTCTCCAAGATGAACAGTAGCAAACGAACGATATTCAATTTCATATTTTCTTAAAGGATGGTCTGTTAGATAAAACCCAAGCACTTCCCGTTCTTTTGCAAGTCGTTCTTTTGTATCCCACGGATGTATATTTGGAAGAGCCGGCTGTTGAAAGTCCATCGTATCAGATTCGCCACCGAATAAACTATCTGCGCGTGAATTTTTTTCGGACTGAACTCTGCTTCCGAAAGCAAGTGCTTCTTCGACCGCCTTAAAATTTTGTGCGCGTGAACCGCCGCATAAATCGAACGCACCGGCAAGAACCAATCCTTCCAGCGTACGTTTGTTTACAACCCGTGTGTCAACGTTCGAACAGAAATCATAAATGTTTTTGAAGTTTCTTCCAAGTTTTTTATGTGCGGTTTTAATTGTTTCAACAGCACCCACACCTACATTTTTAATTGCACTCATCCCAAAAATTATTTTTTTATTCATCACTCCAAATTTTACTGTTGGATTATTTATATCCGGCGGCAAAACTTTTACATTCAACTTACGGCAGTCTTCTAACACGCCGGTAACTTTTTCTGTGTTGCCGTATTCGTTCGAAAGGTTAGCTGCAAGAAATTCTTCTAAATAGTGTGCTTTCAAATATGCGGTTTGGTATGCAACAATCGAATATGCAACTGCATGGCTTTTATTAAATCCGTAATTGGCAAATTTATCAATTGCTTCAAAAATTTCTTCGGCAATTTTTTTATTGATATTGTTTTTAACAGCGCCTTCAGTAAATATTTTGTGCTGCTCTTTCATTGCTTTTTCATCTTTTTTTCCCATTGCGCGGCGTAATAAATCTGCTTCTGCTAAACTCATTCCCGCAACCTTGTTTGCAATCTGAATTACCTGCTCTTGATAAACAATAATACCGTAAGTTTCTTTCAAAATTGGTTCGAGCACGGGATGTAAATATGCAATCTGTTTTCTTCCGTGTTTGCGTGCAATGAAGTCGTCTATAAATTCCATCGGACCAGGACGATACAACGCATTCATCGCGGCAAGATCATTGATGCTGGTCGGCTTCAGCTTTTTCAAATACTCACGCATCGGCGCACTTTCAAACTGGAAGATTGCAGTAGTTTGTCCCTTGCTGAATAACTCGTATGTTTTTGCATCATCATTCGGAATGTTGTCTATGTCAATTTCAATTTTGCGCGTTTGCTTAACTAACTCAATTGTATCTCTTATAACGGATAGAGTGCGAAGCCCCAGAAAATCCATCTTAAGCAAGCCGGCTTCTTCCAAATCTTTCATGTTGAACTGCGTTACAATTGAATTATCGTCTCCGTAAATTGCAAGCGGAACAAAATCGCTTACTTCGCCTGGAGCAATAACAACACCTGCAGCGTGTTTCGATGCGTTGCGGTTCATTCCTTCAAGTATGCGAGCATATTTGATAAGTTCAGAAATTGCCGGGTCGTCGGATTTTTTTACCCATGCAAGTTCAGACACTTCTTCAAGTGCTTGATCAATTGTGAAGACGCGGCCAAATTTTGAGGGGATCCATTTTGTAATTTTTTCTACTGTCGGAATCGGAATTTTCAGAACACGAGCTACATCTT
>JBFLWC010000230.1:0-7834 GCA_040758415.1 Bacteroidota bacterium
GAAGTAAAAGTTTATTCGTTAGAAAAAGCAAAATAAATTTATAAGGTAAGGAATGAAAAATCATAAAGCGTTTTACACAGTAATCTTTTTTATACTAGTTGCTGGTTTAACAATTCTATTTGCTCAATCGAAAAAACTAATGCCAGCTATAATTTTACCGGATGAGGTAAAATGGAATGCTAGTACAAATTCTTCAAATGGAATTCAAACCATTGTGCTTACGGGTGATCCGGATAAAGATGAATTTTATACAACGCGTGTAAAGATTCCTGCAAATCTCAAACTGCAACCACATTGGCACCCCGAGGATAGAGTGGTTACAGTCATATCCGGTACACTTTATTATAGTTATGGTGATCTATTTGATGAATCAAAATTGATGGCAATGCCTCCAGGAACTTTTTTTACCGAACCTTCAACACAGCATCATTTCGCATGGGCTAAAAAGAGTGATGTTGTTGTTCAAGTGGTTGGCTTTGGACCCACCGGTACCACATTCTTAAAATCGTCTGATCGGAAAAAGAATTGAACTATAAGACTTAATGGAAATATTATCTGTCCCGCTAAGAATTATTTATATTTGCACGCAATTATTATAAAGTTTAGAGTAATTTATGCAACCGAAAAATCCTGCAGATATTCCGAAAGCTTACAATCCCAGAGACGCCGAAGACAAATGGTACAAATACTGGGAAGAGCACAAACTTTATCACTCGGAAGTTGACAGCAGTAAAACTCCATACACAATTGTAATTCCTCCGCCGAACATTACAGGTATTCTTCACATCGGGCACATACTAAATAACACTCTTCAGGATATTTACATTCGCTACAAACGTATGAAAGGATTCAACGCATGCTGGGTACCCGGAATTGATCACGCATCAATTGCAACGGAATCAAAAGTTGTAGCGCTACTGAAAGAAAAAGGTATTAGTAAAAGCGAAATTACACGCGAGGAATTTTTGAAACACTGTTATGAATGGAAAGAAAAATACGGCGGAATAATTTTTCAGCAGCTGCGCAAACTTGGCGTAAGCTGCGATTGGCAGCGTGAACGATTTACGATGGACGATCATTATTACAAAAAAGTTATCGAAGCGTTTGTTCAACTTTACGAAAGAGGATTTATCTACCGCGGTTACAGAATGGTGAACTGGGACCCGGCATCAAAATCAGCTATCTCCGATGAAGAAGTTTTCTACAAAGAGGTGAAGGGTAAGCTTTGGTATTTCAAATATCCCGTTAAAGATTCAAAAGAATTTGTAATTGTTGCAACAACACGGCCGGAAACAATGCTTGGCGATACCGGCGTTGCGGTTAACCCGGAAGACGAACGGTATAAACATCTTATTGGTAAAAAAATAATTCTTCCGATTGTAGGAAGAGAAGTGCCTCTTTTCACAGATGAATATGTTGATAAAGAATTTGGAACCGGTGCGGTTAAGGTTACACCGGCTCACGATGTGAACGATTACGAAATGGGCAGCCGGCACAAGCTTGAATTCATTAATATCTTTAACGAAGATGCAACAACAAACAAAAATGTTCCGGAAGAATTTCGGAACTTAGACCGTTACGAAGCGCGTAAAAAAGTTGTTGCAAGGTTTGAAGAACTTGGATTGCTTTATAAAGTAGAAGACTACACACACAAAGTTGGTTATTCGCAGCGCGGAAACGTTCCTATTGAACCGTATCTTTCGGAACAATGGTTTATGAAGATGGAAGAACTTAGCAAACCCGCGCTTGGTGCTGTGCTTGATGAAAAAATAAAATTTCACCCCGAACATTGGATAAAAACTTACGAACATTGGATGACAAACATCCGTGATTGGTGCATCTCGCGTCAGTTATGGTGGGGGCATCGCATTCCGGTTTGGTATAACAAAAACAGTAATGAAATTTATTGCGGTCTTAATCCACCCAAAGATATTGATAACTGGCGTCAGGATGAAGATGTTTTAGATACGTGGGCTTCAAGCTGGCTTTGGGCGCAGGATGTTTTCACAAACGAGCGCGATCAAAATTATTATTACCCTACGGATCTTCTTGTAACTGCGCCGGATATAATTTTCTTCTGGGTTGCACGAATGATCATTGCCGGAATGTATTTTAAGAAAAAAATTCCATTCAAAGATGTTTACTTCACTTCCACAGTACGCGATACTCAAGGAAGAAGAATGAGCAAGTCGCTCGGCAATTCACCCGACCCTCTTGATTTAATTGAAGAATACGGAGCAGACGCGCTGCGCTTTGCAATTATCTACATCGCACCGCTCGGGCAAGATGTTATCTTCAGCAGCGAGAAGTGCGAAATAGGAAGGAACTTTGCAAACAAAATTTGGAACGCAGGAAGATTTTTATTGATGAACCTTGCCTACCGCCTGCCTGTCCGGCAGGCAGGTGCACAAAGTATTCCGCTCAATCCATCACTCAAAGAGAAATATATTGATTTCACAGATCGCTGGATTATTTCGCGCTTCCAATCTACACTGAAAGAACTAAACTCTGCCTTCGATAAATTTGAAGTAAACAACGCTTCTAAAATTGTATACTCGTATGTGTGGAATGATTTCTGCGATTGGTACGTTGAGCTATGCAAACAGCGTTTGTATTCCGCTGATGAAGAGGTTAAATCTGCCGTTTTAACACGGGCAATTTCTTTGTACGAAGAGATGCTGAAATTAGTTCATCCGTTTATGCCTTTTATTACGGAAGAGATCTGGCAATTACTTTATGAACGAAAAAATGGCGAAAGCATTTCTACCACTTTGTTCCCGGAGTTCAACGAAAAATTAATTGATAAGAATGCAGAAGAGGAAATTCTTTTCGTTCAGGAAGTTGTAACGGCAATCAGAAATATTCGAGGAGAAATGAATCTTCCTCCATCAAAACAGATAAATGTTTTTTTGAAGACCGATAAAGTTACAGAAGAACGAGCGCGTTACATAAAATCTCTTGTAAGAATCAACGAACTTAAAGTTGACATAGATATGAATAAACCGAAAGCCAGCGCTTCGGCTGTTGTGAAAGGATGCGACATTTACATTCCGCTTGAAGGATTGATTGATCTTGATGTTGAACGCGGTAGAATTAAGAAAGAATTAACCCGCCTTTCATCTTCGCTTGATGCGGTAAAGAAAAAATTATCGAACGAAGGTTTTGTAACAAAAGCTCCGCCGGAAGTTCTTGAAAGGGAAAAAAATAAGATGAATGATTGGGAGAAAACAATTGAAAAATTAAATCAAATCCTTGTTGATTTAGAATAAGGGGCTGTCTAATGGCTATGCCAAAGATTGAAAAATTACTTTTGCCAAAGGCATGGCTACGCCATTAGACAGCCCCGTTAAAAAAAACAGTTCATTTTGGACTTTAGTCTTCATTCTTCAGTTTTAAGAGATGCCCAGTAAAAATTTGCTGTCAACAAATAGTGGATAAATCATTGTGTTTTTAGAGTACCCGCCAACTAAAGATGAGATAATAAAAGCGCACGAGAGGATTAGAAAACAAATTCATCGAACGTATATTATTACTTCTTCAACTCTTAATTCAATCTTTGGTTGCGAATTATTTTTCAAGTGCGAAAATTTTCAGAAGGTAGGCGCGTTTAAATTCAGAGGCGCTAGCAACGCCCTTCTTTCTTTAAACGAAGAAATTTTGAAAAAGGGCGTTGCAACACATTCGTCCGGCAATCATGCTGCTGCATTAGCGCTTGCTGCAAAAATGAAAAACGTTCCGGCATTTATTGTAATGCCCCGCACTGCGCCGCAAATAAAAAAGAATGCAGTTGAAGGTTACGGAGGAAAAGTTGTTTTGTGCGAACCTACACTTAAAGCACGCGAAGAAATGCTGGCAAAGGTTGTTGCAGAAACCAACGCAACACTCATTCATCCTTATGATAATTATTCTGTTATTGCCGGACAGGCAACATGCGCTAAAGAAATTTTTGAAGAGCTGCAAGATCTTGATTTTCTAATTGCACCGACGGGCGGAGGAGGATTGTTAAGCGGGTCTTCTCTGAGCGCAAAATATTTTTCTGCAAATACAAAAATTATCGGGGCAGAGCCGAAAGGCGCCGATGATGCATTCCGTTCGATTCGCGATGGCGTAATTCGTCCCTCGATAAATCCAAAAACAATTTGCGACGGTCTTCTGGCACAGCTTAGTGAAAAAACTTTTTCGATTATTAAAAAAAATGTCAACGAAATAATTACTGCGTCAGAGGAAAATATTATTATGGCAATGCGCATAATTTGGGAAAGGATGAAAATTATCGTTGAACCATCTTCTGCAGTTACTCTTGCAATTATTTTTGAAAACAAAAAAAAGTTTTCTAATAAAAAAATCGGGTTAATTCTTACAGGCGGAAATGTAGACCTGGAAAAATTGCCGTGGATGTGAGCGATTTAGTTTAACGATACCGCATCGGTAAAATGTTCAATCACTTTGATCAAATGCTCTTCGCAAATTTTGCAGAACGGTTTTGTTCCTTTCGAAAACATAATACAATCTAACATCGGACGGTACATTCCTTTCGCAGAATATCCGGCTCCTTCAAACGCGCCGGCTTTTCCCCAGAATTTACTGCTCATCAAATATTTATCAACTTCATCGCTGTGAGCTTTGTCCTTTAAGTTATATTCACTCTGCGCCGCATTAATTTCTTTTTGAGAAGCTTTGCTGCGCTTCAACTCTGCAATATGGTTGTTCATCGCTCTCCGTTCTTTTTGCCATGCGTAATCCATCTTATCGTAATTTTCTTTTTCCCACGGTGTAGGAATCTCTATGGCAGGCGAGATAAGATTTTTCCATTTCAAATTATTCTTATCAAGCAGCCGTGTTATGTTCGGTTCAACCGGCTCAACATCTTTCGGATAAAAATCGTTGTAAGCTACATCGGACGTATAATACTCATCCGCTAACCCGCCGAAGGAATGACCAAACTCATGCAAAAAGATATACGGACTAAACTGGTTATCGGCAACAAACGTACAGTAGAAATTATAAATTCCTCCTCCGCCGTACCGGGCGCTGTTGCACATAATATAGATAGCGTCGTACGGAACATGTGCCGCAAGATCATGCACCGCTTTGTTATCTTCTGTCAAAACATATCTTTCCGAACCAAGTGAATAAAATGTTGTGCCAAGAGTTGTGTTCTTGTAAATGTCTGCGCCGGGTTCGTCAATGCCGCTTTCCTGCGACGGCTTAAACACTCCATAGATGTTGAATTTGTCTTTGAGATGTTTGTACGGTTCGTGATTCAAAAAAATATTTGTATAACGTTTCAAATCCTTCTCAAATTTTTTTTGTTCCTTTGCCGTGTAGCCGTCACCAAGGATTACCACATCAACTTTTGTGTGCGGGTCGCCGGAGTAATGAGTTTTGTAAACTTTCACTGTATTATCTTTTACAGCATCTTTGATAATGTAGAGATCTCCCGGATCAATTTCGGTCGAATAAACTTCATTTAGTTTGTTCTGCTTATCACGTTTCTCAAGCACAAATTTTATTTTGCTTTTCGGATATGGAATGATTGCACTCTCATGATAAGTCCGTTTAATTCCTTTAGCGGCATCATCGCTGGTCTGATATTCTTTGAAATAGCTGTCGAATCCTTTCGAGAAAATTAATCTGCCAGAAGCCGGATCGTAAACTTTGTAATAGTAGACACCATTGTTAAAGTTGTCGATCAAATTTTTCAAACTTCCAGCCCAGGTTCCGTATTGATAAACATGATCGAGAGTCACCATCTCGCTGTTCGCATCGCCAATGTGGAAGTAATCGATCCGCATCGTTCGATCCGTGAAGTAATCGTTGAACTGGATATTAGATTGTGCAGAGGTGTCTATAATAAGCCCCATTAATAATAACACCGTAAATAATGTCATGTCAATTACCTCCTTTATAATTTTAAAATTAGCAAAGCTCGGCACAATTTCCGAAAAGAAAATTTTGGAACGATTCTTGACGATTAACATTCCAAATTCACATAATTCATAACTAGAGGAGATTCGCCTTATGAAACCAAAACTATTTCTTTTCGTTTTTGTCTCTGTTTTTACTCTTACAACTTATTCGCAAACTAAAAGCGAAGTCCAGAAAGACTCGGTGTCAAATTCCGACTTATGGGCAATACAGTTCCAGCTTTCACAAGATTTTCAGCTAACAACTTTTGAAGGCAGCACTTTATCATTAAAACGAATACTCTCAAGCGGTGACGCATTAAGATTCGGCATCAGTATCGATGGAAATTATTCTAACACGGATAATGAAGACAAAAACCTCCTGGCGCCCCCTTCCGTAAGCAATACTAAAAACGATCAGACGACCATCGGTTTCAGCGTATCTGCTCTGTATCTTTGGTATTCGAAAATAAAAAATCATGTGTCGGTTTATTACGGAGTAGGCCCTACTCTCAGCTTCGGTTACAACAAAACGAAAAACACGACATCTAATTTTGGTGCAACATATCAAACATCTAGTGAGAACATAAACTCGAACACTTCATATGGATTTGGTGCATCGGCTAAATTAGGTATTGAATGGTTTTTACTAAAGAATATTAGTGTCATAGGTGAATACGGAACAGACATGCGCTTAACTTTCTCTAAAACAAAAATTGAAAGAAACGCGAATGCGAGCAAGCTTGCAGAAACTACATCTGATACAAACAGATTTCTATTTACTTCATCGGGGGTTAGGGTTGGATTTTCGATTTACTTCTAAAATTTTTATTGGCGGGAAGAGAAAATTTTCTTCCCGCTTTTTGCACTTGATGTTCCTACTTAGTTATACCAGAAATCTTTATTTTCTTATAAAAAAGTAGACAGAACATTGAAACGACTCATTTACGTAGTTCTCTTGATTCTTTCTCTCTCGTCGGTTTCGCTTTGCCAAAGAGACGGCAAATTCAATATTGCCCGCTTAAAATACAACGGTGGAAGCGATTGGTATAACGATCCTTCGGAAGAAGTTAACCTTCTGAAATTTGTTGCACAGAACACTAACATCAAAACCGATCCGGAATACCAGTTCGTTGACCTTTCCACCGGAAATATTTTTGCTTACCCGTTTTTATTCATGACCGGACACGGAAACATTGTCTTCTCCGATTCCGATGCAAAAAACTTCGCGCGTATCTTGAGAACGGAGGCTTTCTTTACATCGACGACGATTACGGATTGGATAAAGCTTTCAGACGGGAAATCAAAAAAGTTTTTCCCGATAAAGATTTGCAGGAACTTCCTTTCAGTTACGGATTGTTTCACAGCTTCTATGATTTTCCGAAAGGCGCCGATGATGCATTCCGTTCGATTCGCGATGACGTAATTCGTCCCTCGATAAATCCAGAAACAGTTTGCGATGGGCTGCTTGCACAGCTCAGTGAAAAAACTTTCTCGATTATTAAAAAAAATGTCAACGAAATAATTACTGCGTCAGAGGAAAATATTATTATGGCAATGCGCATAATTTGGGAAAGGATGAAAATTATCGTTGAACCATCTTCTGCAGTTGCTCTTGCAATTATTTTAGAAGACAAAGAAAAGTTTTCTAATAAAAAAATCGGGTTAATTCTTACGGGCGGAAATGTTGACCTGGAAAAATTGCCGTGGATTTACTGAAAGTACGAAAAGTGAAGTACGAGGGACGAACGACGAAGTACGAATGACGAATGATAAATGACAAACTAACTTCTCCCCGATACTTGTCGGGGTCTAGCGTCTAGCGCCTGCCTGTCCGCCTGCCTGTCCGGTAGGCAGGGTAGGCAGGGCAGGCAGGTAGGCAGGGTTCACGTCTTGCGTCTTTCACCTCGCAATTAAAAATTATTTTT
>JBFLWC010000231.1:0-5595 GCA_040758415.1 Bacteroidota bacterium
AAAGATTTTTCTCAAATTTTTGCTAAGGTAAATCAAGGCAAAGGAACAATAGGTAAGTTGATCAACGATGAACAACTTTATAAATCTACAGTTAACATAACTCAAAGCGCAGATAAAAGTTTGAGTGCAATTACAACCCGATTGAACGAAATTTCCGATATAATCGTCAACACAACCGGAAGCATAAAGTCAATTATGACAAATGTAGACAGCGCTGTTATAGATGTCCGCACTCTCGCCTATAGAATCGAGCGGGGCGAAGGCGTGCTTGGTTCACTTATTGTAGATAAAAAACTTGCTGATTCAATCCGAACTATGATAAAAAATGTTGCTAAAATTTCAAACGATGCTCGTATTGCAACATCCAGCTTTGCAGAAAATATGGAAGCGCTTAAACACAACTGGCTCTTTAAAAATTATTTTGAACAACGCGGTTACTGGAGTAAAGCAGAATACGAAAAAGAAATTGAAACAAAGATGGAAGAATTGAAAAAACAAAACGAGAATTTAGACCGGAAGATTAAGCAGCTTTTAGAACTTGAAAAACGTTTAGAGAAAGCCAGGGAAGAATGAAATGGTTTTGTTTACTCTTTCAGTCCCAAACATTCCATCAACCGCGTATGAGCTTCATCCGAAATAGCAACATTATACTTTTTGTAGAACTCGATGGTTGTTTTAACCGAGCTAAAATAGCGTTTGCAATTTTCGCACTTTTCTAAATGGGCTTTAATGGAAATACATTTCTGTGAGTTGAGTTCATCGCCAAGGTTATCGCAGATGTGGGTCATCACATCTTTACAAGTGGTTTGTTTATGGTCGTTCATACTGTAGTTTCTTATTTAATTCATTTCTTAAAAACGCACGCGCTCTGTGCAAACGCGATTTTGCAGCCGGAACACTCAGCCCTACAATCTTAGCGGTTTCTTCGGTTGATAATCCTTCAACATCTCTCAAAGTAAAAACAATTCTGTAATCAGCCGGAAGTTTTTGAATTGCTTTGTCAAGCAATTCTTTCAGCTCGTTGTTTTCTGTAACTTTGTCTGGTGTAATTTTCCAATCGGCAATATTCTTTTCATCAATCATAGCGTCATCATCTTCAAAAGATGAGTAATCATATTTTTTTTCGGAACGAGCGAGCATCAAACAATGATTTGAAACTACACGATACAACCAGGTGGAAAGCTTAGATTGTCCGCTGAACTGATTCAGATTTTTTACCATGCTCAAGAAAGTTTCCTGCATCGTGTGTTCGGCGCGGTCTTTGTTTCTGCATATCTTAAAAGAGAAATTAAAAACAGTCTGCTCATAAAGTTTTACAAGCTCTGTAAGAGCTTTTTTATCGCCGCCCTGAGCCAGCTCAATAAGTTTTAGTTCGTCCATTAAGTTTGATGTTCTTATTTGAGTAAAGATTCCAGCTTTTCATCCGCCTTAGGCGGATTTTTAGGAGGTAAATTATTATCTAAACTTTTCCAAAGATAGAGACTTGCAACAGATGCATACGGATGCCACTTATTTTTCTTTGCAATAGATCTGATTTTTTTTTCGTCCGGCAGTTTTTTCAAACGGTAATTTATCATTACCGATTTACGAATACCAAGATCGCCAACCGGCAGCACGTCTAATCTACCCAGAGTGAAAATCAAAAACATGTGTGCTGTCCATACTCCTATACCTTTTACCTTGGTAAGTTCTGCAATTATTTTTTCATCTGATTTTTTTGATAACCCTTTCAATTTAACTTCACCGGCAAGAATTTTTTGTGAAAGGTCTTTAACATATTTAACCTTTGCATTCGATAAACCAAGTGCACGAAGAGCCGAATCATCGGTGCTCAAAATCAATTCCGGCTGCGGATTATTTTTGAAAAAATCCATAAACCGCTTTTGAATTGAAGATGCTGCGAGCATAGATAATTGTTGTCCGATAATTGCTCCCAATAATAAATTGAAGTATTTCCTGTGGTGTGTTAAATTGATAATGCCGTTCTTTTTTATTATTGTTGATAGAGTTTTATCATGTCTATCGAGGTGTTTTATCGCACTGTTGAACCGATGATTTTGCATTAAAGGTTATTCCTAAATTAATTGTATGGAAAATCAATTATTATTAACATTAAGCAGGAACAAGTTACTTAAAAACGCCGACATTTCTAAAATTGATTTAAGAAATGTTAAAGGACGATTAATTACGATAGGGGAAGGAGAAATTCTTTACCGGGAAGGTGATGTAGCTGATATAATTTATCTTGTGATCAGCGGAGAGATTAATGTTTTGAAGAAACGCCTGCTTGGCAAAACCAAATCGTATATTTTCAGCGAGAATGATTTCTTTGGACACGAAGAATTTTTTGAAGAAACTTCCCGCACCTCAACTGCTGTAGCATTGCGCGATTCATACTTGATTTCTTTAAACCGCGAAGAAATTGATCTTCTAATTAAACAAGATGATGAAATATTGATGAACCTACGCGAGCCGGTTGCGCAGTTAGATGAAGAAATTCTAACACGTAAAGACCAGGAAGCACAATTGAAATCTTCCACTTCGGAAGAAGAAACAATTAAAGAAAAACAACAAACTATTCAACCTGCCTACCCGGCAGGCAGGCCTGCCTACCCGGCAGGTGGGCCTGCCTACCGGACAGGTGGGCCTGCCTACCCGGCAGGCAGGACAGAATCAAGAATTCCTCCGGTTGTAGAACCGGAACAGCTCAAATATACTGAATCAGAGCTGAAAGAATTTTTCAAATCTATTGCCGATACGTCCCGGGCGAATGACGAAAACCTTGTTCAACCTCTTGCTGAACCCGGTTTGGAGCGGGACGAAATCCCGACACAACCGATGGAAAGATTTGCACCACAAGAATGGGAACCCACTACCAAAAGTTCCGGTGAAGAAGAACCACAACCTGGCTACCGGTCAGGCAGGCCTGCTGTTAAACCAGCATTTGATGAGAGCACATTCTTAAATGAAGATGGGATCCCCAAAGCAGAGTTTGAGCTGCCGGATGTTTCATCGGCACAAAAAAGAGAAGAGAAAAAAACAGATGAAGATTTGAACGACGCACTTTTCAAAATATTGAGCGGAAACGACACAACAATTTCTGAAAGAACTATAGAAGAACAACCGATAAAAGAAAAAGACGGTCCGCCTCTGGCGGATTTCTTCGATGCAGAGTTTACGCAAGAACCTACCGATGAGAAGAAATTTTTTGCGCAAGAATATCTGCCGAAGAAGGAAGAGTCTGAATTTGAACTAACCACGCCGGGTCTTGTAGATCAGGAACACTTCATTCAAAAGCAGCAGGATGAAAAAGAAGATGCTATTCCAACAACTCATAAAGAAGTAATGAATGTTGATGAACTTCAGATGATCATTAAAGCGGCAGGGCTTGTTAACTCGAACATACGCATAGACGAAGTATTAAAAAACATTGTAGATGTTGCTGTAGATTTAACAGATGCAGACCGCGGCACACTTTATTTGGTTGATAAAGAGAAAAACGAATTGTGGTCTCTAATTGCCATGGGTGATGAAACGCACGAGATACGTCTTCGCATTGGAGAAGGGCTTGCCGGTTTTGTAGCCAGAAGAGGCGAAACAATAAATATTAAAGACGTGCAAAGAGACCCGCGCTTCAGAGCCGATTTCGATAAATCTAGCGGATATACAACTAAAAACATGATCTGCTTTCCGATAAAGAATAACAAGGGAGAAATCATCGGCGTTCTTCAATTGCTCAATAGCGGCAAAGGTGAATTTACAAAACGCGATGAAGAATTTTTAAACGCGCTTTCCATTCACTCTGCAATTGCACTTCAAAATGCAGACCTTGTTGAAAAATTATTGCAAACCGAAAGAGTTCAATCACTCGGAAAAATGGCAAATTTTCTCATTCAAGATATTAAGAAACCGATTCTTGTAAGCAAAAGATATGCAGAACATTTGCGCAGCAAGCCGCTCACACCGGATACAATTCAAATTGTTGATATGCTTCTAGAACAATTGGGACAGGTTGCAGATATAGTTCAAACAACGTCAAGTTACTCAGAAGAAAAACCTCTTCTTCGAACAATGAACGTAAGCTTGAACAGCACGCTTACCAATTATGCTTCACGTCTCGAACAGTATGTTGACAGCCGTAATTGCCAAATCCAGAGCGAATATGATAAAGATGTTACTGTCAAGCTGGATGTAAAAGAATTCTTTCAATGTTACATGCACATAGTAAAGAATGCTTGCGATGCTATGCCCGAAGGCGGAAACATTCACATCCTAACTAAACACACAGATAAAAAAATCGAAATTTATTTTAAAGACAACGGACTTGGAATTCCAGAGGGATTTAAAGATAAAATCTTTGAGCCATTTATGACGTATGGAAAGAAAGAAGGCACCGGATTAGGATTACCAATAACAAAAAAAATAGTAGAAGCACATAACGGAGCTATTCGGGTTGAAAGCTCTATTGGCGAAGGCGCTGCGTTTATTATTTCGCTCCCTGTAACTTCTTCGTTTTGATGGTATTGGATGGATTATAATCTGATTACCATTCTCGGTCCTACAGCAGTTGGCAAAACCCATCTTGCCGCGCTGCTTGCAAACCATTTTGACGGAGAAATTATTTCTGCCGATTCGCGCCAGGTATATAAAGGAATGGATATCGGAACGGGAAAGGATTTGACCGATTATCTAGTTGATGAAAAAATTGTTCCTTATCATTTAATTGATGTAATTGATCCGAAAGACGAATTCAATCTCTTTCTCTTCAACAAAATGTTTTATGAAGCGTTTAATCAAATCGTCTCACGCGGAAAAATTCCATTTCTTGTTGGAGGAAGTGGTTTGTATTTGCACTCCATTTTGAAAAGCTACGATCTAAATCAAGTTGAGTTTGATAACGCTCGTTTCAATGAGTTGAACAAATTAAGCACTGAAGAACTAACCTCAATATTAAAAAATATTAGTCCATCGCTGCACAACACAACCGATCTGCTGGTAAAGGAAAGAGTAATTCGTGCAATAATGATTGCTGAAAAAGAGAAGCACAGAAAAATTGTTGGGGTCCATCCCTTCGGGAAAATGAAGACAAATATTAATTCGCTTGTTATCGGGGTGATGCTTGAGAGAGAAGAGATAAAAAAACGAATTACAACGCGTTTGAAAAATAGACTACAAAGTGGAATGATTGACGAAGTGAAACGGTTGATCAACGAAGGAATTACTTTTGAACGACTTGAATTACTTGGGCTTGAGTATAAATATGTTGGGAAATATTTGAAAGACGAAATGAGTTACGACGCGATGTTTCAAAAACTTAACAGAGAAATACATGGTTTTGCAAAAAGACAAATGACCTGGTTTAGAAAAATGGAACGTGAAGGAATTGAGATTAATTGGATTGATGGACCAAATTATAAAACAGCAGAACAGATAATTCTGCTACATTACTTTTCATGAGTTTCCAAAGAACAACAGGAAATCAACCGAGTATTGTACGCAATTATTTAGACAGGTATGGTGTGAATAGTTGGAAACCCGAACTCTCAAGTCAAAAGAAGTTTAACAACATCATTGTTGTACCGGCAATTCAAGAGT
>JBFLWC010000232.1:0-2982 GCA_040758415.1 Bacteroidota bacterium
TATAAGCGTAGCAAGATAGATGTTCTGACTACCGAAGAATTTCTCAAAAGTTTGGAAACTAAATTAAAAAAGTAAACACAATTGTGATGATTCAAGCAACATAAAACAAAAGTACTATTTCAAACACAATAACATGAAAAAAATTTTACTATCGGTTTTTATAATACTTCTTTCAGCCGCAGCAATTGCCGCTCAGAGTAAAGACGATCAGACTTGTCTCGATTGTCATGGAGACAAAACTCTTACAACAACGCGCAGCGGTAAAGAAATATCTTTATTTGTAAGCGGAAAATCATTTGCTGCCTCGGTTCACGAAACAGTAAGCTGCGTCGGCTGTCATTCAGACGTTGACCCCGGTAACCTGCCGCATTCGGAAAAATTAAATAAAGTTGACTGCTCAACGTGTCATGAAAAACCCGTAGAGCATTATCTAAGAAGTCTGCACGGAGAAGCATACAAAAAAGGAAAATTTTTAGCTCCAACCTGTATAACCTGTCACGGGAAACATGATATTCTTTCATCGAAGAATGCCAAATCAAAAACTTATGTGATGAATATTCCTGCGTTGTGCGGACAGTGTCATAAAGAAGGAACTCCGGTTTCTAAACTTGTTAATGCCGCCGAAAGAAAAGTTTTGAGCGATTACACGGAGTCAATTCACGGCGAAGGGTTATTCAAAAGAGGTTTAATTGTGACCGCAGTTTGCACAAGCTGCCACACTTCGCACGATATTCTTCCGCACGGAAATCCATTATCAACTATAAATAGGAACAGCATTGCAAGCACCTGCACTCAGTGTCATCGCCAAATTGAAAAAGTACACGTAAAAGTTATTCGCGGAGAGCTTTGGGAAAAACAACCGAATAAAATTCCGGTATGTATAGATTGCCATGCGCCGCACAAAGTACGAAGAGTTTTTTATGAAGACAGCTTTCCGGATGATAAGTGTATGAAATGCCACGGACAAAGAGATTTGACAAAAGTTGTAAATGGAAAGAGTATTTCTCTCTTTGTTGATATCAACCAATTCAAAAATTCGGCTCATACAAATAATTCTTGCATCAAGTGTCATACAAACATCAGCAATGCAAAAAATCCGATTTGCTTAAACAGCGGAAAAGTTGACTGCTCTATCTGCCACACTTCTCAAGTAGACGATTACAACATCAGCTTACACGGTCAAAAACATTTTGCCGGCGATACAAAAGCGCCGTATTGCACCGATTGCCACAGCAAACACAATGTTCAATCAAAAAATAATATTGCCTCTACAACATTTGCCAGAAACGTTCCCGAGCTTTGCGGCACGTGCCATCGTGAAGGAAAAAATATTGCTGTTGCTATTGATGAAAGCAAATTAGGAATTGTTGCAAACTATCGAGAAAGTATTCACGGCAAAGGTTTATTACAGAGTGGTTTATTAGTAACCGCAACGTGCGTAAATTGTCATTCAAGCCACCGCGAATTACCGGCAAAGGATCCACGCTCGACGGTAAACAATAATAACGTTGCTGAAACTTGCGCTCAGTGCCATCTAGGCATATATGAACAATTTAAAAGCAGCATTCACAGTCCGGATATAACAAAAACGGATAAAAAACTTCCGGTATGTAAAGACTGTCATCTCTCGCATGAAATCAATCGTGTAGACTTGAGCGACTTCAAAACATCAATCATAATTCAATGTGGAAAATGCCACGAGAAAGTTACAGAAACATACTTCGACACATTCCACGGAAAAGTTTCCAAGTTAGGGTCCGTTCGTGCAGCAAGATGTTATGATTGCCACGGCGCACACAACATTTTGCCGGTTGAAAATCCTGAATCGAAACTGAGCCGTGGAAATATTATCGAAACGTGTAAGAAATGTCATGCGAATTCAAACAGAAAATTTGTGGGCTATTTAACTCACGCAACGCATCATAACCGCGAAAAGTATCCGTATCTTTTTTATACTTTTTGGGGAATGATAATTCTTTTGGTTGGAACATTCACATTTTTCGGAATTCACACTTTGATGTGGTTTCCGCGTGCGTTGAAAGAGAGAAAAAAAATCTCCAGAAGAGATTCCCACTAAAAAGGGAAACATTCACTAAACAAAAAAAGATATGACTGATACTTCTATGAATAACAAAAAGTACTACGAACGGTTTGATGCCTACTCGCGCTTCCTTCACATACTTGTAATCGTAAGTTTTATTTCTTTGGCATTCACCGGAATGACTATAAAGTTTTCGGGCATCGGACTTTTTCAAACGCTTTCAAAAATGATGGGCGGATATGTTGTAACAGGATTTATTCACCGTGTAGCTGCAGTAATTACGTTCATTTATTTTGCACTTCACATCGGCTATTTAATACACAAAATTAGAACAAAAAAATCAAAACTCACTTCCTTTCTGCACGGAGAAAATTCCCTAATTCCGAATAAGCGCGACTTTACCGAATTAGCCGCAACGATGAAATGGTTTGTTGGAAAAGGACCGCGCCCCGAATATGGAAGATGGACATATTGGGAAAAGTTTGATTACTGGGCTGTATTCTGGGGCGTTGCTGTTATTGGAAGCAGCGGATTGATTTTATGGTTCCCGGAATTTTTTACAAATCTTGGCTTGCCCGGATCGTTTATAAATATTGCAACTATTATTCACAGCGATGAGGCACTGCTTGCCGTAGGATTTATTTTTACTTATCATTTTTTCAATACACACTTCAGACCGGATAAGTTTCCTATGGATACTGTTATTTTCACTGGCAAAGTTCACATTGATGAGTTGAAAGAAGACCGTCCGCGCGAATATGAAATGATTATGCGCAGCCCGGAACTTCAAAAGAAAATTGGCGACGCACCATCACTGTTCCTAGAAAGAGTTGCAAAAATTTTTGGCTTCACTGCTTTAATTACAGGAATAATTCTAATTCTGCTCATTATTTATTCGATGATTTTCTTATACCAATAAACTGATACCAAACGGAGTTCTT
>JBFLWC010000233.1:0-3818 GCA_040758415.1 Bacteroidota bacterium
AAGTAGAGTACTCTTTCCCGAACCTGAATGTCCCATAATAGATACAAATTCGTTTTGTTCTATATTCAAAGAAATATCTTTAACAGCAAAAACTTTTTCTTTTCCGCTGTTGTATTCTTTTTCAATATTTTTTATTTCTATAAAGCTCATAATTATTTCCACATTTACAATGATCTTAGTGCAATTGTTGGATCAAGTTTAGATGCACGATAAGCCGGGTATATACTTGACAAGAATCCAACCGTAATTGATAATGCTATTGAAATGGCCAACAGATTAAAATCATACAGCACCGAAGTGTTACTATCCATACTGATAATTGGCGCCAGCACTTTTGATGAAAACAATCCTATAATAAAACCAATAGCACCTGCAGTAGAGCTTGCAACAAATACTTCGATGAGAATCATTTTTATAATCTGAAAACGGCGGAACCCAACAGCTCTAAAAATTCCTATTTCGCGTGTCCTCTCGTTTACCGAAGCACTTACATTTGTAAATACAATCAATCCGCTGATTATCAATATCAGCACAGATATACCTATAGAAAATTGTTCAAACCTATGCATGGCTTCCATTTTTGTTTCTATAGTTTGTCTTATTGCAGTTACTTTTGCAGCAGGCAATTTCTCGGAAGTCTGGCGTACAATTTCTTCAATAGGACAGTTATAACAGAGTGCAGCAATTTCAATAAGACTTAGTGAGTTGGATTTGTTAAACAGCATCTGTGCTTCGTTGATATCCATAAAAATCATCTGATCATCCTGTGCGCCTGTCGGTTCTAAAATTGCAGCCACTTTATAACTCTTATCCTTAATAACAAGCTCTTTGTTCAAATCTGTATTGAACTTCTTTTTTATATCTGTGCCGATAATAATTTCGTTTCTGAGCGTTGGCTTAGAGCCGATTAACTTCCACCATTTTTTTAGCCGGAGTTCTTCCATCACATTTATACCGACAATCATTACATTCTTGCCTGCCTTGCCGTCAGGCAGGTCTGCAATCTTAGCAACGTTAAGAAGTTTTGGAGAAATGATACTTAAATTTTCTTTATTCTTGATTGTCTTGATCTTTTCTATATCGTCTGTATCTAATTCCTTCGATCCATAGGCAACACCCGATACAGTCATACCGCCGTAATTTAATGCCAGTTCTTCGTTTTGAGGAACAATCAAAATATTAGCTCCAAACTCATCAAGGTTTTTTGCTATCGTTTCATTTATTGTCTTAGAAATAATAATAAGAGTTACCACAGAGGCAACTGCAATCATTAATCCTACAATTAGAAAAATTGTTTTTGCCTTTCTTCTTTTCAAACTCTGAAAAGATATGTCGTGTAATTTCATAATTGCTTCTCACTTATATTCTTCTTGTCCAATTAACAACTCTTGCTTCGTCAATTTGAATTTCGTTTCCTACAACGACGCTTGGCAAAGGATCCGGAGGATATTTTCCGCAGGCGCCGCTTACTGCCTCAAGATTGTTGAGCTTCCAGGTTGTGCCGCATGAGTTGCAAATAATTTCGTCTTCTTTTATGTGAAATGATTTTGAGTTGCACGGCTCGCACATACTGATTGCCGTAACTAACTTTCCTTCTTCCGAGATATAAGCTAAAAGAGGCACAACGCTATATTTGCCTTCGTAATTAAAGGCAACAAATTTCTTCTCTTTAACTACATCTAACGGAATTATCACTTTCCCATCTCTAACAACAGATGCAATATTATACATCGTGGTTGAGATTGAAGGATAACTAACTTCTTCTAAAACCTGTGCTTGATTTTTTATTATCGGGTTCCCTTTTGATGAATACAATGTGAAATAAGAAATGCCGCCGATAATGATTATTGCTATTATAAAGTATGCAGAATTAGATAACTTAAAACCCTGTTTATTCTTTGAAATAATTCTCTCACGTTTTGATACGTTTTGATGAATTACTCTTCCAGAAGGTGCTGATTTTTGTTTATGTCTTATTTCTGTTCCACATTTTTTACAAAAATTGGCATTTGTTAATAATTGCGTGCCGCAATTTGTGCAATACTGTGCCATTGAATTTACTCCTTATATATTTTTCTTTGCTTTATAAGTTTTGTCTACCTCATCAACAATCTGTTGTACAGAATATCTCTGCTCGGCAATTTTTTGATCAATGAAGTTTTTTATTTCTTTAGCTCCACCCGGATGGCTGCAGCTGCATTCTTTTAATTCCTCTATATTGCATTGCCCGCAAGGACATTTTAACGAAAAATAAATCAGTTCTCTATCTGCATACGAAGCTAAAGCTGAAGTGAAAGCATTATTAAGAGTTTGGTCGGGTGTTTTAATTGTGCCGGTTTTATTTGCTCTATAAATTTTGCTCTCTTCTACTTTGTATTTAGATGCGAACTCAGCTTTCATCCAGCCGTATTTATTGGCAACTGCAAGAATAATTTTATCGTTATCAATTGACTGCTGTAAATAATCCCGGATCATTCCTCTTTCTTCAATTGCTGTTGCGCAAGTGCAAGTTTCGAGTGGCTCGGCATTACAGGTTCCGCAAGAGCAGACAAACTTCGAGGCGATTTCTCTAACACCTTTTTCTATAACAGGATTGTTGCTGACTCTTTCAATCGGGGTTTGTCTTTCACCAGCAGAGGATGACTCGGCTGTACTCTGTTTAATAATCAAATAGACTAATAAAGAAACAACAACTACACCTAATGCAATCCAGGACGGTTTGATTTGGGATAGTAACGGCTGCTGATAACTCTTCTTAAACTTGTCCGAAGATCCTGCCTTGCCGGCAGGCAGGGTGGAATAAATTTCTCTTTTGGGAATATGCTGTTGCTTCTTTTTGGGTTGGAATACTTCTTTGCGTTCTTTTTTATTCTGTTTCACAGTTTCGGTTTTTAATTGACTGCCGCACATCTGACAAAAATTACTCTCCTCATCATTCTCGAATCCGCACTCTGTGCAATATCCTTCTCTTTCAAAGACAACTTCTTCTTCATAGAGTTCATCTTCAACAAATTTTTCCCCGCATGCAATACAAAATTTATTTTGCGTTAGATTTTTTGCGCCGCATTCCGGACAATATTTTTCCTGGGTTGTATGATGAGAAGTTGATTGGGACTGTTTCCCAACATTTTCTTTCACAGCATCGGAGATTAATTCTTCACCGCAAACAGAACAATAAATATTATCATCGCTGTTTTTTGCACCGCACGAGTTGCAAATCATTTTTCACTCCTGAGATTATTTATAATTCTTTTACTTTAAGAACAACTTCGCCTTCCCTAATTAACTCTCTGTACTATCTCCTTTGTGATGCGATTCATGCTTTTCCTTCCCTTCTTTTGTTTCGGCTTCCTTTCCCGAAGGGATGGATTCCCACATCTTGCAATTCTTCATCTCGTCGCCCTTCATTTTACAATCTTTCTTCTCATCATCTTTCATTTTGCAATCCGCCATAGCCATCTCTTTCCCCGAAGAAGACTCTTGTATTCCCTCTTTATTCTTCTCCCGCATGGCTGAATTCTTACAGCTGCTTGTTGAATCGTTCTTTTCCCGAAGGGATGGATTCCCAGCCATCATCTCCTTGTGCATACTTTCGTTCATATTCATCCCCATCTTCATTTTCATCTCTTTGTGGGTAGAATCTTTTTTTGAAACCGATGGACCTTTTTTCAAATCACAGCTCTTAGTTGAATCCGGTAGACCAAATGCGAAAGAGTTATTAATGAAAAGAAAAAAAGTAAATGCTAATGATAGAATCATTAGTCTTGTCTTTTGTGTTTTAATTGCTGTAGTCATTTTTTGTTCCTCTTTATTTTTGT
>JBFLWC010000234.1:0-8234 GCA_040758415.1 Bacteroidota bacterium
GGGATAGTCGAAAGCCCACATCTTGCCATTATCATACTTTTGTGCTTTAACGGTATCAAGTCTTAAAGCATTCTGGGCGTTTAGTTGAAATAGAAAAGCAAATAGAAAGGATAAAAAAGTAAAATAGCGAAATGCTTTTTTCATACTGCACCTTTATTTTAATTTTGGGTTTAGATTTGTGCCAAAAATAAAACAGTTTGGCTTCATAACCAAAGTAACTATTGTAGCGTGAAATGAATCACTATATAATTGACGGCAACAATCTGATTGGCAGAATAAAATTCCTTCAGCAGATTCAAAAGAAAAATAAGCAAGCCGCTCGCGAAGGTTTAGTTCGTCTTATCAATAAAGCCCCCTCCATCTCCCCCAAAGGGGGAGAGAAAAATGCTTGGTCGGAATATTGACTCCGACCTGCGCTGAATGATACCCCCGACTCAAGTGTCGGCGTATTTAACGTCCTCCCCTTTGGCATAGCCACTATGCGGGGAGGATTTTCCCGTAGGTCCGAAGGACTCCTTACGGAGGATTCTGGCATAGCCATTCCTTCGGAACTTCGGAAAGGTGGGGCTAATAAACATGGACAGCTGTGAAAAGAACAGATAATTATCACGGCACATCTTGCCCTTTTGTGGCAATCCAGATTTTAAACCAATCTTCGCGCATTAGTTTTACATCCAAGCTTTTCATTGCAGATTTTAGCCGTTCCAATTTTCCTGTACCAAGCACAACAACAAAATTTACCGGATGAATCAACAACCAGGCAACTGCAACTGCATCAATATCAACTTCGTATTTATGAGCAAGCTCATACAAAACATTCCTTACACGTTTTGTGCGCTCGCTGTTTTCGTAAAACAACCGTCCGCCAGCAAACGGAGACCAAGCCATCGGTACAGTTCTTTTTTCTTGAAGATAATCAACGTTGCCGTTATCAAAATGTTCCGTGCATAAAACAGACGCTTCAATTTGGTTTGTAACAAGTGGAAAATCTAAACGCGACTGTAAAAGCGAAAAGTGATGGGGTAAAAAATTCGAGACACCAAAATGCAGAACCTTTCCAGATTTTTTCAGTTCGTAAAATGCTGCTGCAGTTTCTTCTGCATTCATAAATGGATCCGGGCGGTGAATAAGAAGCAGGTCAATATAATCTGTATTCAAATTTTTCAGCGAATTCTCTGCTGATACAATAATATGCTCTTTGCTCGTGTCGTAATGTTTTACTTTTGTTTCCGGAAATTTTGAAGAGATTAGTTTGATTCCACACTTTGTAACGATCTGCATTTCTTTTCGCAGAGAGGAATTCTCTTTTAAAACATTCCCAAACAATACTTCGCATTCGTATTCTCCATAAATATCAGCATGGTCGAATGATGTAATTCCAAGATCAAGCGACTGGATAACTAAGTCGGTTAATTGTTGGGTTGAGCAGCTCCATTGTTTTGCGCGCCATAAACCCAGCGTTATTCTTGAAAGTTTTAGTTCCATCCGCCTATTTATTATTCCTCTTCTTTCTTCTCTTCAAGAGCAACCGTTCTTTTCTTTTTTCCTTTCATAAAGTAAGCTGCAATTAGTGCGGCAATTACTACTCCAAAGAGAAGATAAGTCCAATTAAACCCAGCAGGCGCAACTTTTTCTTTCCACACAGCAATTCTTCTTTCAACAGAATCTTTATTTGCTTCGGTCATCATATTGTTTTCAATTAGTACCGGGATCCAAACCGGTTGAACACTTTTGAAATAAACGCTGTCGGTGAAAAGGTAGAAAGTATTTATGGATTCTTTGCTGCTCTTAATTCCGTAATTTTTAATTTCATCATCTACAAAAGAATTAACGCTGTTAACAAATTGTTCTCCACTTTTGAAGGGAAGAATAGCAATTTGTTTTTCGCGGAAGAGTTTTATTATCTGTCCCCACATCTCATCGTTTATGCGCGCGTTCCATTCACCGAACATTGCGTTGATATTTTCAACCTGAGCGGCTTTATCCCGCCTGGTTAAATAAACGTCAGCAAGTTTAGCACCCACCTGTCTCCACACTTTATTGAAATCCTTAAACTCCTGTTTCATTCTTGAAAGGTCTTCCGGGGACATTTGCGTAACTTTCAAAAACTGAACGTTATCGCTTATTGTCCGTTCAACATTGTAAAAAAGATTTCCGCTTTCAACTTTTTTAAAGACGGCTTGTTTTTCCGCCTCGTTAAGAGTGCCGGGAGTTTTTACAAACTGCGCAAGCAAGCTGTCAACAATTCCGCGTACGAGTTCGTCCCGCTGCGTAATATTTGCTTTTAATTGTGCAACCAAATTTTGAAGCGATGCAATTGTAGCCGCATCTTTTGTAGATTTTATTTGCAGCTGCTTGATTTGAGTTATCAATCCTTCGTTCTGAAGACTTAGTTCCGAAATTCTATCTTTGAGCGAGCCGACTTCCGTTTTCAACTCAACAATTTGCGCAAAATCTCCTTTACGAATTTCGAGTGCGCGTTCAATTCGTGCGAACGAAGATTCAAAATTATCCGGGTACAAACTTTTATCGAGCAGTGCTTTGTCTGAAGAAAAATCATCTTTTAACTTCACTATGTTTTCTCCGATGACCTTGCATTCATCTAAAGACGAAGCGTTCTTGATTGCGTTTTCAAGCTGTGTGAATCTCGTTTTAAAATTTAGCGTTTTTTCGTAATCTGATTGTGCTAATGATGATTGACTTAAAATAAAAGCGTCAAATAAAACTATCAAAAAGAAAAATTGATTCTTTCTCATTTTCTTACCTCACAATACCTTTATTATTCAACAAATATTTATTCGGGCTGTCAAGCAATTCTATGTTAGGTAATTTTTGATTGAAAGCCGGCGATGTTAATCCTCTTTCGGTAACCAAAATTTTGTTTTCGAGTTTCATACCGTTCTCAACCGACATAAATACATAAACATTTTTAAAATCTTTCCCGGTAATATAGATGTAACCGGCTTTATCCCGGATGAGACGGATTTCTTTACCGGCAAAATTGGTAGAATCTGCAAACTCCTCGAAGAAAAGAGATTTCACCTTCAGTGTAAAAGAATATCTCTGCTCTTCCACAAATCCTTTGTTATCAACCTTCAGAACATTTTCGATTGGCCAGGAAAAATCGGCTGGCTTTAACATTAACGATGAACACGCTGTAATTGCGATGCCTATCAATAGAACAAAAAAATATTTCATAATGTGCATACAAATTCTCCTCGGTAATTTTTAACTAATTAAAGTTAGCAATTTAGATTCTTATTTGTAAGATAGTATTTTTTATTGTTACGTCCGCAATTCATCACCCGCCTAAGACGGACTTTGGCAGGCAGGCAGGGCAGGCAGGTTATACCCAACCTTCTTCGGTAGACATCCCGATTCATCGGGACGAAGGCAGATTAAAAAACTAAAACTTGTGAAAGTCAAAAAAAATTGATATGGTTGTAATGAGTGAAAATTTTTGTCGGGTGGAGTTAGCCGGTAAGTATTGTTCCCGCATTAAAAAAGAAATTACGTTCTTAAATTTTAACCTCAGGCATCATTTTATTTAGCGATTCTAAATTTGATAAAAGAAAAACTTTCCCTAAATACTTTTCTCTTTATCTAAGTTTAAACTCCGTCATCTACGTTACTTTTTTCAATTCGTTTTGAGTTGGATTTGTAAATCGGTTAATTAAATTCCTGTCTGGGAAACCACAACACAACAAATGGAGTGAGTAATGAACATCTATGTAGGTAATTTATCACAACAAGCTAATGAACAAGATCTGGAAAGTTTGTTCAAAGAATTCGGCACAGTTGCTAGCGTAAAAGTTATTCGCGATATGTTTAGCGGAGAATCAAAAGGGTTCGCTTTCATTGAGATGAATGACAAAGCTGCAGCTACAAAGGCAATTGAAGCTCTTAACACAAAAGAAGTTAAAGGGAAAAAAATTGTTGTTAACGAAGCCAGACCCAAAACCGATAGCAGACGTAGCGGTGGCGGGAGCCGTGGCGGCGGCGGAAGACGCCGGTAATCTTTTCAGATGTAAGAAGTGATCTTTCGTTAAGATGGAAAAGAAACTCTAAACATCAGAACAATACAAGAGAGGATGGGGCTGTCTAATGGCATAGCCATTGGACAACCTCATACAATCTTTTACTCCTAGAATTTCCCGAATTTCAATGTAACCGAGAATGCAAGACCATTAAGATCCCGGTTGGATAAATTTCTATCCTCAACGCCGGAAGTTAATCTGTAACTTGTAGAAAGTGCCGCACTAAAAAATTTCATTATGTTTGTTTCGATACTTACAGCTGGTTCGGCAATAAAAAATGCGTCTTCCTGCCTGCCCTGATAATCCCACCAGTTACGATAATAAACCACACCTCCGCCTAACAATAAATAAAAAGTTAAGTGCACCAACTTTTTATACTCGTGAATGTATTCAAGTTCGAGTCCGCCATAACCAAAAATCAAATTACGTTTAGAGCCGTTAATAATTTCGTTGCCTTCAACCTGATTAACTAATCCGTAACCTCCGCCGCCGATAACAAATTGATGATTAGTTACCCAGCCGCCTCTACCGCCAATAAGCAATCCGAATTGACCGTTTATATTTGTAAACTTTACAACCGGCGCTCCAAATCCACCGTGTGTAATTTCCCCTTCGCCAAATAATGTTTCCACTTGTTGTGCTGAAAGTGGTATTGCAAATACAAAGAGCAGCATAATAATTATTTTTTTCATTTCAATCCTCCTGTTTGTCATTTGTCAATGGTCATTCGTCAATGGTCATTTGTCATTAGTCAATGGTCATTAGTCATTTGTAATTTATCATTTATCATTTATCATTTATCATTTATCATTTTTCTAATCCCCCTTAGCGGGTTAAAACAAAAAACCCCGATCATCCGTCTCCGTCAGTTGACGGATTCCTTACGGGTTTGCTACTCAAACAACTCTGAATGTGAACCTAGACGGGTTAAGAATAATTTTTCTCCCTCAATTTTGTAAATTAGCAGTAAATCCGGTTTTATATGGTACTCACGATAACTTTTATATTTCCCCTTCAACTTGTGGTCCTTGAACCGTGCTTCTAATTTTTCTCCGTTTGAAAGGGAGCTAATTACTCGGGTAATCGCCGATATATCTTGGTTTTGTTTTTGTGCAAGCTTAAAATCTTTCTTGAATCCCGGTGCTAACTCCACCAAGTATTTCAAGAATTTAATTCCTTCACCATTTCTTCTATAGAGTTAAACGGACCAATAGTGTTTCCTTTTTCAATATCTTCAATTGCTTTTCGGGTTTCTTCATTAGGGATTTTCAATTCGAAAGGAAATCCTCTGTGCAGTACCATTCCCTTTAACAAAAGCCGTACACCTTCGCTTTCTGACAAACCAAGTTTTTTAAAAATCCTTGCAGATTCTTTTTTTAGTTTTTGTTCTATTCTCGCGCGAACCTCCGCAGTTTTTACAACCATAATTTTTCCCTTTCTGTTTAATTATTCCATTTTCGTGGAATAAATTAAGAAAGCCCATTCTTTCCCGCAATAGTAAAATATACTACATTTGTTAAGTGCCTGAGTTCCTAATCCGCCAGCTTGCGGACTGAGAAAAACTTGTCATTGGTCAATGGTCAATGGTCATTGGTCAATGGTCATTTGTAATTTATCATTTATCATTTGTTATCAGATGCTTCTCATAATAAAGATTTATTACTTTACTGAAGTTACTTTATTTTTATGATTCAAGCAGCCAATGCCAAATTGGTTTTATAATAATCTTCTTTTTATCTACTTTGATTTCCAAAGATTCTTCATCTGTTAATATCATTCCTTTTCCTTCATATAAGGAAAGTATAAATTATTCTTCTCCTTCAACGAAGGACGAAGTACGAGGTACGAAGTACGAGGTACGAAGTACGAGGTACGAAGTACGAATGATAAATGGTAACTTCTACATTCATAATTTATCATTTATCATTTATCATTTTTCTAATCCCCCTTAGCGGATTAAAACAAAAAACCCCGATCATCCGTCTCCGTCAGCTGACGGATGAGGGATCGGGGTTTTCTGCTAATTGCTTATAGCTTTAAGCTAACAGCTATTAATTACTTCATCAACAACATCTTCTTAACTTCTGTAAAGTTTCCGGCTTGAATTCTGTAGATATACATACCGCTTGCAAGTCTTGAAGCATCAAAATTAACGGTATGGAATCCAGCTTGCATTACCTCGTTGGCAAGTGTTGCCACTTCTTCGCCAAGGATATTGTAAATCTTCAAGCTAACATTAGATTCTTTTGGTAATCCGAATTTAATAGTAGTAGATGGGTTAAATGGATTCGGATAATTCTGTGATAACGAGAATGCTGTCGGAACTCCTTCCTCAACTTTTACGTCTGTTGGACCAACATTAACTTCAAAGCTGTATGTATAGGAGTCGTTGTTCGCAGCATCATTTGCTTTGACTGTAACAACAGCATCGCCAAGTGCAACAGGTGTAAGTTGCACTTTGGAGCCGGTTATTATTGATGTTGTAACAACAGCTGGATTAGAGCTTTGAGCAGAGAATGATAATGTACCGACGTTACCTGTAAACAAGTCGTTAACATCCCAGCTCTTTACTCCACCACTAAGCACTAACCAGATCTTCTTGTAAGTGTTAATATACTTAGCAAGAGCAGAAGCCGGGTTTATAGACATATTGCTCTTAATGCCGAATGTGAATACGGCACCACCGCTTCTCAAACCGGCATTGGCACCTCTATTAACTGCAGTGAAGCCGGTAATAGAGTTAACTTCGTTATCATAAGCGTCGTTTGCACCTTGCAGTAACCATGCGTTATTAATATCGCCAACTGCACCGTGTCTACGGATAATTCTAACATTAGCCGGATCATCAAAGTCTGTAAAGTTGCCGCCTGTTAACTCAAGATCAAATAGAGTTGTTGGACCAACACTGTTTGGAGTTGAATAGATGTACCAGTAGAAGTTTGGATATCTTGCTACATCTATACCCTGAGCAACACCGTCTTTAATTGGAAGACCGGCTGCGCCAGTGGGATTTGAATCAACGTGGCTTACAACAATTGTAGCATTTGGATTAGTTGGAACACCGAATGCAGGATTAAAGTTTACTGCAGCAGGTCTATAAACAGTAGTTGTGCCAACGGGGAATACACTACGGGCTTCAGTTGAAGTATTAATACCGCCGGTGTTAACAAGCGTTTTACCAACATTACCAACAACATGGCTTATGTTGTTGCCGGTTACGCCCGCTCTTGTAAAGCCCTGGCTAACTGCTCCACCAGCTACCAAGAATGTTGTTGGAGCCGGAATAAAGAGAATATTACTGCCGGTTACAATAAGACCATTAACAAATGTAATTGTACCGGTAGTTAAATTACCACCAGCAAGTGTAACGGTATTAGTATTATTTGTTTTATTGATTGTAATTGCACCGATGTTTAACGCCGGTGTTGCAGCCGGAACATTGATTGTTGCATTATTAGCCCCGCCAAATACTAACGATTGATTGAAATTAGTTACCGGAATTGTAGCGTTTGTGTATGCGGCATCAAGGGCAATATTAACATCGCCTAATGCAGTTACTACAATTGTAGGAGGTGCAGCAGGAATTGTTAAATCGTTTCTGATTGTCAATGTTCCGTTAACTGTTACGGTTTTGTTAAGCGTAACAGCAGCGTTAACAACATTTCCGGTTCTTGTAAATGTAATATCTTTTACGGATGAAGCTAACTCAGCAGCAGTAACATAAGGCGCAGTAATTTCATAACTGTAATTCAAGTTATTGCCGTATACAATCGAACCGCCGCCTAAAGTTACTGTACCATCAACAACTTTTACTAATAAGTTATCGGCTAATGTAAGCACTTGAGCACCGGCAGCAAGATTCAAGTTACCGGAAGTTAATGTTAATTGAGTATTAACCTGACGACCACCCGGTAAGTTGGTTGAATTACCTGCAAATAGTGCATTGTTATGAAGGTTGAACTCATTTACCAACCCAGCAGTTGCGGGCCATACTGTTGCATGAATTGCTCTTGTAGCGCCAGTTTTCATAAAAGAATGCAAATTGATTTTGCCAGCATAAGTGGGAGCTACATCAAATTTACCATCATTGTAATAAACAGTTGCGCCATCTGAAACATTCAATCTTGCCGAGCCGCCGACTGTATGTGTAATTGTATTAGCGCCGGCAACGTCAACAAACAATATACTTGTAACAGT
>JBFLWC010000235.1:0-2261 GCA_040758415.1 Bacteroidota bacterium
TACACTTCAAAGGAATTATGCTGGAATTAAAAAATCTTGAAAAGAAGTTTGGCAATTTTGTAGCCGTTAACAAAATTGACCTAAAATTCCAATTGGTATTGTGTGCATTACGCTCGTCTTCATATTTATTAGATTAGCTTACAATTCGATTCAAAGAGATTTTTAATCAAGACACTTCCATTTTTTTACTGTACAGCTTTCGGGTTATGTATCCTGCAACAAGTAGTGTTAATTTTCTCGAGATCAACCGCGATGAAACTACAAGCACTTTGTTGTAAAATCCATCCACAACACTTGGTTTTCTTCCAAGTGCCTTCATTGCAGTATTCACAACTTGTTGAGCAGTTCGAGGCATCGGTCCGCTTGAAGAACTAGCAACTCTTTGAAATTCTGTTGACGTTCCGCCAGGATTGAGAGAAAGAACATCTATATTGTATTTCTTCAACTCATACCAAAGTGCATCACCCATAAAGGCATTGAATGCTTTAGTTGCAGAGTAGGTTGTCATGAAAGGTGTCGGCTGAAAAGCAACAACGCTCCCAAGAAAAATAATTGCACCTTTTTTTCTTTCAACCATCGGGCGCGCAAAATAATGTGTGAGAATTGTTGGCGCTAAACAATTCAGCTTAACCATTTTCGTTTCTTCGTCGGCGTTTGCGTTAATAAATTCTCCGTTAGAACCGAAGCCGGCATTGTTGATAAGAACACCAACTTCTCTTTCACCAACAAATTCTTTTAACCTTTCTAAAAATTTCTTCTTAGACAAATCAACCGGAGCTGTTACAACTTTTATTTTGTGTTCCTCTTTTAATTTTGATGCAAGAATTTCCAATTTTTCTTTTCTGCGGGCTACCAAAATTAAATTCATTTTTTCGGATGCAAGCCGGCGTGCAAATTCTTCTCCGATGCCTGATGATGCACCTGTTATTAATGCCCAGCTGCCATATTTTTCTTTTAGTAACATAGACGCTCAGTTTTATTAATGGATTTTATGCTTGGAATTTCGATTTTTTTTGAAAATCATCTTTTATTTGAAGAAAGTATTTGAATGCTTCCTCGTAATTGTTTGCGACCTTACCATCAAGTATTGCTTCCTCTATTGCCTTTTTAATTTCTCCCACAAGTCTTGAAGGAGGAATATTGCACACACGCATAATTTCTTCTCCGCGTACAGGCGATTGAAATGCGCGCAGCCGGTCCCTTTCCCTTACATCTTTTACTTTCTGCATAATAATTTCGTAATTCTCAAGGTAACGGGAAACCTTAGAAGGATTTTTACTCGTGATATCAGCACGGCAAAGTGTAATCAAGTCATCTAAATCTTCATCGGCAGAAACAATTAAACGCCGGATAGCTGAATCTGTTACCTCTTCATCCACTAAAGCAATTGGACGAAGATGAAGCCGCACTAATTTTTCTACATAATCCAATTTTGTCAAAGGAAGTTTCATACGATTAAAAATACCTTTCATCATCCGCGCACCAAGTTCCTCGTGCCCGTGAAAAGTCCAGCCGGTTCCTTCTACAAATCTTTTTGTAGGGGGCTTTGCAATATCGTGAACAAGCGCTGCAAAACGAAGCCAAACATCTTCGCTTACTGAGGCAACGTTATCAACTACAATGCAGGTATGATAAAAAACATCTTTATGATGATAATCTTTTCTCTGTTCTACGCCTGCCAGATTATGAATTTCCGGAAAGACCACTTTCATCACTCCGCTTTCAAAAAGTAGTTTTAGACCAATAGACGGTTTTGGTGAAGCGAGAATTTTTATGAACTCATCTGTGATTCGTTCTTGAGAAACAATTTTTAGCCGTTCTGCCATTGAAGCCGCAGCACTTATAATAGATTGTTCAACTCCAAAGTCTAATTGCGATGCGAAACGAAATGCGCGCATTATACGCAGCGGGTCGTCATCAAATGTTTTGTTCGGATCGAGCGGCGTGCGGATTATTTTTTTTTCGATGTCATTCAACCCGTCAAACTTATCAATCAATTCGCCATAGTTTTTTTCATTGAGAGAAACTGCAAGACAATTAATTGTAAAATCGCGGCGGTTCAAATCGTCTTCGAGTGTTCCCTGTTCAACTTTCGGCTTACGGCTGCTGCGTGAATACGACTCTTTGCGTGCGCCGACAAATTCCAGTGCTAAGTTACCATATTTGAAATGTGCAGTTCCAAAATTTTTATATATAGTAACTTCTTTAACGCCGAGTGAATTTGCGAGTTGCCGGGCAAACTCAGTTCCGCTGCCAACAAC
>JBFLWC010000236.1:0-3638 GCA_040758415.1 Bacteroidota bacterium
TTGCTTCTACAGTATCTTTTCCCTCTTCTTGAAGTTCATAAGCCAGAAGTTTATTCACCAACCCGATGCCTCTTCCTTCCTGCCTCATATAAAGAAGAACACCTCTCCCTTCTTTTTCAATCATCGAGAGTGCAGCTGTAAGTTGATCTCCGCAATCGCAGCGCATAGAACCAAACACATCGCCGGTTAAACATTCAGAATGAACGCGGACAAGAATCGGTTCGGCGTTATCAATTTTTCCTTTTACAATTGCAATAGGATTATCGGTCGGGTCAAGAAGATTTTCATAGAGATGTAATTTAAAGTTACCAAACTTAGATGGCATATCAACAACAACGCGGCATTTAACAAGTTTTTCTTTTTTTCTACGATACTCAATCAAATCCGCAATCGTAATAATTTTGAGATTATGTTTATTTGCAAATTCTATTAAGCGCGGTGTGCGTGCCATTGAACCGTCTTCATCCATAATTTCGCAAAGCGCGCCTGCAGGATAAAGCCCGGCAAGCCGTGCAAGATCTATGGCAGCTTCGGTGTGTCCGGCGCGTGTTAAGACCCCGCCGTTTTTAGCAATTAATGGAAAGATGTGCCCGGGTCGTGCAAAATCGTTCGGTTTTACTTTTTGATTAACAACTGCACAGATTGTTGCAGCCCTATCGTGTGCAGAAATTCCAGTTGATGTGCCAGAAAGGTAATCAATCGAAACAGTAAACGGTGTTTGATGAAGGGCTGTATTTTCTTCAACCATCAATTCCAGGTTCAAATCTTTTGCCCGCTGTTCAGTAACTGCAACACACAGGATCCCCCGTGCTTCGCGGGTTATAAAATTTACATCGGCTGCTTTAACAAGTTCAGCCGGCATAACTAAATCGCCCTCGTTCTCGCGGTCGGCATCATCAATCACAATTACCATTTTCCCCTTTCGGAAATCTTCAACCGCTTCTTCAATAGTATTCATTCTCGAATTAAATAGTTCATTTGCCATTTTAATATCCTAAGTTTTTAAACCACACGTCTGTAAACCGGTTATCTTGTTTCTGTGTACTATTTAAAATCTTTTCCACATACTTTGCAAAGATATCTGTTTCGATGTTTACACTGTCTCCTATTTTTCTAAATCTAAGATTAGTTTTATTCCACGTATGAGGAATGATTGAAATACCAATCTTAGTTCCAGCAACTTTTGCAACGGTCAAACTAATTCCGTCAACAGCAATTGATCCTTCATCAACAACATATTTGAGTAATTCCCTGGGCAGATTGATTTCAAGAAAAAAATTTTCTCCAAGTTTTCTTAATTGTGTTATTGAACCAATTCCGTTTACGTGTCCTTGAACCAAATGCCCGCCGATGCGGTCTGCAAGGCGGAGCGCTCTTTCGAGATTCAACTCGTCATTTTGCAAAATATTTGCCAATGTAGTTTTGTTGAGTGTTTCACCTACAGCATCGCACCAAAATGCATTGCCGTTAAGCCGCGTTACGGTTAAACATACTCCGTTAACAGAAACGGAATCATCAATTTTTAAGTCGTCAAAAATTTTCGGCACAGAAATTTTGAGCCGTTTTCCGCCTGCAATATTTTCAACAAGAAGTAGTTTTCCGGTTTCTTCTATTAATCCTGTAAACATATTACAAAAATATCAACTCAATTTGTTTTTTCATACTAATCAATTTTTCTATAAACTCTTTTTTCATCCGTCCCGAGCTGCTCAATTGATATTAGTTTAAGATGTTCCGGCAGAATAGTATCGAAAACTTTTATTCCTTCTCCAATTTTTATAGGCGCCTGGAGAATGATCAATTCATCAAAAAGTTTTTTCTTGATAAACAAGGAAAAGATTTGTGCGCCGCCTTCAACAAATACCGAATTGATTTTATTTTTTTGAAGAGCCGCCAAAATAGATTGCGGCTCCAATCTCATTTCTAAATCCGAATCCATTTCAAAAACCCTAATACCTTTTTGCATAAAAAAATTTTTTTTTAATCTGTCCGATAATTTCGAAGTAAAAAGCCATGTCATGTTTTCCAACCCATCATTAAAAACGTTTGCATCTGGATTCGAACTCAACTTACCGTCCACAATAATTCTAAAAGGATTTCTTCCTTCAATTCTTCTTACAGTGAGTTTTGGATTATCTATCTTTATTGTGTTTGCTCCAACCAGTACTGCATCATATTTTGCTCTCTGATGATGCACAAAAATTTCAGCTTCGTCTGAAGTTATCCGCGTCCTTTCTTTTCTTATTGAATTGATAAAACCATCTATAGACTGCGCAATTTTAACAGTAACGTATGGAAAATTTGTGCCGGCCGATTTGAAATAAAAACGGTTTAGTTCTTTTCCTTCTTCCGAAAGAATTCCATGTTTAACATTTATGCCGGTTTCTTTTAATTGCTCTATTCCTTTTCCGTTTACAAAAGGATTGGGATCAAGATTACTTACAACAACCCGTTTAATTCCGCTCTTAATAATTAGCGGAACACAAGGCGGCGTTTGTTTATTTGCATGACAGCATGGCTCCAGGTTACAATATAAAGTTGTACCCGATAAATCTTCATTTGCCGAATGAATCGCATTTACTTCTGCATGCGCGCCGCCATATTTTTTGTGATAACCTTCCGATAAAATTTTTCCATCACGAACAATTAAAGCACCAACTAAAGGATTGGGCGAGACAAATCCTTCTCCCCTTTTTGCGAGTTCAAAACACCTCTCAATAAATTTTAAATCTACGCCGTTATTCATTTCTTCCCGGCGATAAAATTTCTCTTATTGAATTGCGACAAGATTTTTGTTTAATACCGAGCGATTGAAGTTTTTCAGTATTCATCGAAACATCTGCAACTTTGTAATTTAATTCTGCTTCATCCATTGTTGTTTTTATAAGAAGATTTTTATTGAAGCCGGCTTCGTCACAAAGTATTTCTCCTAACATAAAACGTGAAAGACGTTCCCTGCCGCCTAAGTTTAGAATTTCTCCATAAATATTTTTTTCTATCAACTCAGAAATCATCCTTGCTGCCTCGTGTATAGCAAGCGGCGTGCGGAATTGATCGGTAAAAAGTTTTACCAGTTTTCCTTTCTTCAGCTCTCCATACATAAATTGAAAATGTGTACACGAGTGATTCAATCCGAATCCGAAGAGCAGAGCCATTCTCAATATCAAATAATTATTAAACGTCTCTTGAATTTTTACTTCCCCCATTAATTTTGTTTCTGAATAAAAAGAAATCGGAATCAGTTTTGCATTTTCAGAAAGCATTGAACCGCGGTAACCGGCATAAACTAAATCGGTAGAGGTGTAAATAAGTTTTGAATTGTGCTGCTTGCAAAGAGCTGCAATTATTTTTGTTGCATTTACATTCACTTCGTATACAAAATCTGCCGGAAGTTTATCAACCATCTCTGGTTTTGAAATTGAAGCCGTGTGAATAACAACATCCGGCTTAAAAGAAAAAAATATCTCATCAAGTTTTTTATAATCAGTAATCGAAAATTGAACCGACCCGAATTTTTTGCAATTGCCAATGTTAGAATTGTATTGTGTGAGTATCTCGTTTTTTTTGCTAAGCTCGATGTTGAGATACTGTCCCAGCGTTCCGCTTCCGCCAGTTATAAATATTTTCATTTGTCTCTA
>JBFLWC010000237.1:0-7866 GCA_040758415.1 Bacteroidota bacterium
TAGAAAAATGATTTATTATATAATGTAAAACAGATTTGTATCTGCAATTATACTTTGGAGGGAATTATGAAAGCGCGAAGTGTGCTTTTGCTTTTATTCCTTTCGTTTCTTTCTTTTGGGTTGATATTTTCTGCGCTTGCTCAAGAAGAATCAATAAGAAAAAAAACTTCCGTTATAGTTATGCCGTTTGACATTAATTATAATATCAACTTCTACCCATTTCGAACAGATCAAATTAGAGAAGCACTTATAATTGGTATGAAACGTAGAGGGTTTGATGTTGTTGAAGACGATTCCTCCTGGTCTAACGTTTTCAAATTCGATTACCAGCTTGCAAATCTTTCTACTGAAATGGCAGACTCTATTTCAACTTCGCTTGGTGTTGATTTGATTATTTTTGGACAGCTGAGCAATTCTGCAAAAATAAGGGACGGTGGATTTTATTCTTTTCTCTACTCGCCCAATCCAATTTTGATAAAGGTTTTCGATTCCAAAAAAAAATCTCTTGTACTATACGAGCGGCTCGATTTTGTTCAACGATGGGGGTTGTTTGAAACTAATTTATCAATTTATGATTTTGGATTTAAGATAGCGACAAAAATTACAGAGTTGGGATACTGACTATCTATTAATAAACTTTTCTATCTCTTCAGGCGTGTCAAAATCAAGAAGCACTTCAGGATAATTACATTCCCAATAATTTTTTCGCACAGCCGGCAAATTTCTGATCGTCCGCAAGTTTGAATCAAAAAAACTCTTTGCAATCATTTCAACAACTTTCTTATTGAACAAAAGAGGATGACCTTCTTCGCCTTGATGAACAGGTTGTATCCAATCGCTTTCAGCGTTGATTCGGGAAATTAAATCTTCATAAAAATTTTCCGGGAAGAACGGCTGATCAACAAAATGATATAACACCCAATCGGAATTATGCAATTCTTTTATGCCGGTTTTAAGTGAAGTGAACATTCCTTTTTCATAATCTGCATTGAACACAATAAAAATTCTGTTTCTTAATTGAGAAATCGAGGAATTGAGGAATTGAGAATTGAGAACTAATTCAATTTCATCACTTTTGTATCCGGTTACAATTATAACTCTCTCACAAAATTTTAAAAGTTTTTTAACGATAACAACTACAAACGGCTCACCTTCGTAATTCATCAGCGGCTTGAATGAACCCATTCTTACTGATAACCCGGCGGAGATTAGTAAGCCGCTTATTTTTGTTATCTTCATTTATTTAGTAGTTGTTTTTTTATTCCTTCAACTGTAACCGGTTCAATATTCTGATTCCAGTTTTTCAAGGCAGATGTATCTTTTAGCCCGCTGCCGGTAAAGAGAAGCAATGCTGTTTTATTGCTGAGTTTATCAGAATGAAAATATTTTTTGTAAGCTGCAAAACTCGCAGCAGAAGCCGGCTCAACGAGCAATCCATAATTTTGCGCAGCAAATTTTTGCGCTTCAAAAATTTCTTTGTCGCTTACTTCAACAGTGCTGCCGTTGGATTTTACAATTGCATCGTATGTTAAATACAAACATCTCGGCGCACCTGCGCAGATGGAATCAGCAATACTGCTTGCCGTTTTGTACTCAAATTTCTGATTCTCAAAATATCTTACTACTGCATTGCTTCCTTTAGCTTGAACAGCAATTAACTTAGGTATCTTTTCAATCCATTCTAACTCTTTCAACTCCCACAAACCTTTGTAGAGACCGGAAAGAATAACTCCATCGCCGGTAGGAACAAAAATTAGATCCGGCATCTTTCCTTTGTTAGCAATAAAAATATCAAACGCAGCAGATTTTTTCCCTTCGATTGTCAGCGGATTGTAAGCAGTATTTCTGTTGTACCACTTCTTAGCTGCGGAAATTTCTAAACACGTATCGAATGCAAGATCGTAATCGCCGTCAACTAAATAAATTTCTGCGCCGTAAGATTGAATTTGTATTCTCTTTGCTTCGGGAATATTGCGGGGGACAAAAATTATTGACTTCAACCCGAGGCGCGCGCAAATTCCAGCAAGCGAAGAACCTGCATTCCCTGTTGATGCAGCAGCAATCTCTTTTATTCCGAGTTGAATTGCTTTTAGGACTACAAGACTTGTAGCCCTATCCTTGAATGACAAAGTTGGGTTACGTGTATCGTCTAAAATAAAAAAGTTTTTTCCTTCGTAAGAAAATTCTAGCAGACAATTTTCTTCTAAAGAAATTCGTTCAAGGGCTTTTTCTTCAACGTCTTTCAATTTGCCATTTTCAGAGTCAAGAGGAAAAAGAAAATTATATTGCCAAAATTTGCCGGTCTGAAAATTTAACACTTCTTCTTTTGCACGCTTTTTCTTAATCGCATCGTAATCATAATTAATAAGAAGAATTCCGCGCAGCGGCTGGTTCTTTTCTACAGAAGCGCAATGCGGGCATAAATAGATCAGTTCACTTTCGATTTTATCTTTGTCGAAAGTTTTTCCACAATCGAAACATTTGTAATAATATTTGTTCATACATGCTTTTGTCATTCTGTCTTACATTGTCAATCCCATAATTGCTTTGGCTGTATGAAGACGGTTTTCGGCTTCATCAAAGACGATTGAGATTTTCGGGTTATCAAGAATTTCATCTGTAACTTCATTACCTCTATCTGCCGGAAGAGCGTGCATAAGTTTTACATTTTTGTCGGCAAGTTTAATTCTCTTCTCGTCGCAAATCCAGTTCCTGTATTTATCAAGATTAACTTTCATCTCTTTTTTGCATTCATCTTCATGCGAGAGATAATATTCTTCATCGTAGTAACCAAATCCGCCCCAATTTTTTGGAATAACAACATGCGCTCCTTCAAAAGCTTCATCCATATCATTTGTGAAGCGCAGACTACCTCCACCCTCTTTCGCATTCTTCTCTGCTTTCTCTACAATATTTTTGCTAAGAGGAAATTCTTTTGGATGTGCAACTGTAACATCAATTCCATAACGGGGAAAAAGTAAAATTTGTGTCTGTGGAACACTTAGCGGTTTTGAATGTGTAGTTGCATACGCCCAAGAGATTGTTACTTTCAGTCCCTTAGTGTTTTTTCCGAAGTGTTCAAAGATTGTCATTAAATCTGCAAGTCCTTGAAACGGATGATAGATATCATCTTGAAGAGACATTACCGGACGTTTTGAATACTGAGCCATCTCGTTTAGATATTTATTGCCAATGCCATAGAAACAATTGCGGCACGCAATGCCGTGTCCCATACGGCTAAGAATTATTGCAGTGTCTTTAGCAACTTCGCCGTGAGAGATTTGCATTTTGTCCGGTGTAAGATCGTGTGCGTGTCCGCCAAGCTGTGTCATTCCTGCTTCCATAGAATTTCTTGTTCGGGTTGATTGTTCGAAGAACATCATGAACAATGTTTTATGCGGAAGTAAAAGTGTGGGTTCTTCGTTGTAAAATTTTTTCTTAAGTTCAAAAGCAGTTTCAAAGACAGTATCGAGTTCCGCTTTTGTCCAATCGTCTTCGGTCAAAAAGTGTTTCCCCTTAAAACTCCTTTCCATGTAACCTCCGGGTTATGTAGTAATTAGTATTTAGTATTTAGTATTTAGACCTTAGTCAAAAATTCTCTACGTTGCCTTGCAAAAAAAAAGTAATGATTAATTCACCATCTGCCATTGGCGAATATGCTCTCTCCTCTTTTCTTGCTTAACATAACCTCTAACTACTAAATACTAACTACTAAATACTAATTTCTATTTCACTTTTATATGAAGTTCCGTCAACTGTGCTTCATCCACATTAGACGGTGAATCATCCATTAAAGAGATACCACTAGAAGTTTTAGGGAAAGCAATCACATCTCTAATTGAAGTAGTTCCGGCAAATAACATAGCCAAGCGGTCGAATCCAAAAGCGATACCACCGTGCGGCGGCGCGCCATATTTGAAAGCGCCCATCAGGAAACCAAATTTTTCTTGAGCTTCATCTTCACTTATTCCAAGCGCATTAAACATTTTCGCTTGCAAACCTGAATCGTGAATTCTAATACTGCCTCCAGCAATTTCATTTCCGTTAAAAACCAAATCGTAAGCGCGGGCTTTAACTTTAGCCGGCTCTGTATCCATCAAAGGGATGTCTTCAACTTTTGGAGAAGTAAACGGGTGATGCATCGCATAAAATCGTTTTGTCTCTTCGTCCCACTCGAACAACGGAAAATCTGTAACCCAAAGCAGAGACGGTTTTGTATCTGGTTGAATTAGGTTCATCCTCTTTGCCATTTCAAGCCGAAGAGAACCCATAAGCGAAAGGGTTTTAATTTTCGGTCCTGTTAAAATGAAAAGAAGATCACCAGATTCGGCTTTCATTTTTTTTATGAGTTTCATTTTTTCTTCATCTGTCAAAAATTTTGCAATCGGTGCTTCGAGTTCTACATCGGAGGAATCCGCTGCAGTAGATTTTACGCGCATCCAAATCAACCCGCCCGCACCAAGTTTTTTTACAAAGTCTGTAAGAAGATCCAATTGATTACGCGTATAATCTCCGCATCCTTTTGCAAGTAGCCCGGTTATTATTCCATTGTTGGAAACAGAATCTTTGAAAACTCTGAAATCGGAATTTGTGAATACATCGTTTAACGTTACCATTTCAAGACCGAAGCGTAAATCGGGTTTATCGCTTCCATATCTTTCCATCGCCTCTTCAAAACTTAAACGCGGAATTTGAGTTTGAATATCATAACCAAGAATTTCCTTAAAAAAACTTTTCATCAACCCCTCAACCATTTCAAAAATATCTTCAACATCAACGAAGGACATCTCAACATCAATCTGTGTGAACTCGTATTGACGGTCTGCTCGCAGGTCTTCATCTCTGAAACATTTTACAATTTGAAAGTAGCGGTCTAGACCAGCAACCATTAATATTTGCTTGTAAGTTTGGGGCGATTGGGGCAGAGCGTAAAATTTCCCCTTGTGCAAACGGCTTGGCACTAAAAAATCGCGCGCACCTTCCGGAGTGCTTCTCATGAGAATCGGAGTTTCAACTTCAACAAATCCATTGTTGTCGAAATACTTTCGGGTAATTTGATACATTTTATGACGCAGCAAAATATTTTTCTGCATTTCGCTGCGGCGCAAGTCTAAGTAGCGGTACTTTAAACGAAGGTCTTCATTCACATCTATTTTATCTTCAATCGGAAAAGGAGGGGTCTCGGCTTGGTTAAGTATAATCAACTTATCAACCATTACATCTATCTGTCCGGTTGATAATGAAAAATTTTCAGTTCCAGCAGGACGTTTTCTAACTTTCCCTTCTATAGAAATAACATACTCGCTTCTTAATCTTTTTCCCTGTTCGTGTGCTTGGGGATTGTATGACGGTTCGAAGACAACTTGAGTTACACCGTAACGATCGCGCATCTCGATAAAAATTACTCCGCCAAGATCACGGCGTATTGCAACCCACCCATTTAATACAACACTTTGACCGATGTTTATTTCTCTCAGCTCGCCGCAGGTGTGTGTTCTTTTCTTAAACTTCATAAAACTATTTTTTCTCCACAATAAAAATTTAGGGCAAAGATAAACATTTAAAGAGGGCTATTCAAATTAAGAAGGTGTTGAATTATATTTACAAAAGAATTTTGTGTTGGAGAAAATGAAAATTGTTGTTGACGAAAATATTCCGCAAGCGCGCGAAGCTTTTGAAAGTTTCGGCGAATTGATTTTTCTTAACGGAAGAGAAATCACAAACAAAGTTCTGCGCGATGCCGATGTTTTATTAGTTCGAGCCGTTACAAAAGTTGATGAAGAATTATTGCGCAGAACAAAAGTAAAATTTGTAGCTACAGTAACCAGCGGAACCGACCATGTTGACATCAACTACCTAAAAAAAAATAAAATAAATTTTGCCGATGCATCTGGATGCAATTCATACTCCGTTGCGGAATTTGTAATCAGTGCAATCGCACACATATTTAGTAAAAACAATTTCCCTTTTCAGGGAAAAACAATAGGCGTTATTGGTGTTGGAAATATTGGCAGCAAAGTCGTTCGCTTTGCCGATGCGCTCGGATTTGATGTGCTGATGAACGACCCGCCTTTGCAAAGAACGTTGGGTTCGCAAAATTTTGTTTCTCTTGACGATATTCTCCAATGCAATATCATAACGCTTCACACGCCGCTGAATCTTTATGGAAGGGATAAAACATTTCATTTGATTGATGAAGAAAAGCTGAATCGAATAAAGAGCGGAATTATGTTAATCAACACATCGCGCGGCGAAGTTGTTGACAACTTAGCGTTGAAAAGAAGATTGCAAACCAAAAACGATTTGATTACAATCCTGGATGTGTGGGAAAGGGAACCGGCAATTGATTACAAACTGCTTGAAAAAATTGATATTGGCACAGCACATATTGCAGGTTATTCGCTTGAAGGAAAAGTGAAGGGAACTGAAATGGTTTATAAAAAATTTTGCGAATTTCTTTCAACAAAAACTCCTGGGAATAAACTATCAAGAACAGTAAATGAGTGGGAACCAAAATATAGTTCAATTGCCGACTCTATAATTTCAATTAAAGAGGAAAATAATTTTGAGAAGATGCTAAATGAAATCATCAAACAAATTTACGATATCAAAACAGATGATAAGCTGCTAAGAGAAGGAATAAAATTAGAGAAACAAAATCAGTCAAAACATTTTGATGAATTAAGAAAAAATTATTGTGCAAGAAGAGAGTTCAACAATTACACAGTCAAATTAAACTTTACAGACGAAGAGACAAAAAGAAAATTGAAAGCGCTTCGTTTCAAAGTCATCTAACAAGCACCATCTTTCGTGCGCTTACATAATCTCCTGCATACAAAACATAGAAATAAATTCCGCTCGACACTTTGTTCCCAAAATTATCTTCGCCGTTCCAACTTATTTGATATTTGCCTGCCGGTTTTTCTTCATTAACCAAAGTTGCTATTTCTCTCCCAAGAAGATCAAAAATTTTTAAGCTGATCAGCCACAGGCGGACTGACGGTTGGCTCCCGCCTATGGTATAATTGATAACTGTACTAGGGTTAAAAGGATTGGGATAATTTTGATAAAGATAAAACAGAGTGGGTTTTTCCGGAATAACAGAAGTGTTTATGGAAGCTCCGGCGCTTTTTGCAAGTGATCCTATTCCTAATTTTGCGTTTTTTTCAAAAAAATTTTTGTTGATATTTTGAATGTTATCGCTCGACGTGTGATAAAAAGGATTGAAGTCATTGAAACTCTCAATCAGCAATACGGCAGAATAGTTATATTTCCAGAACGAAGCGTGATCGCTTCTTGTTGTTCCGGGATTAATTTTGGAAGTCTTAAGACCTATTGCATATAAATTATTTACAGCAAAAATGTCGTCTGCAATTTTATTTGAGTTAGCTATATCCCGCGTATGAATTTTAGTACTGTCGTCGTTATTGCCATCCCATCCAAGCATATCTAAATTAATCACCGCTACAATGCTGTCATTTCTACTCCTTGCTAGTTGTGCATAGTAATTGCTTCCCTGCAGTCCTTGCTCTTCACGGTCCCATAATGCATAGATAATAGTGTAATCAAATTTGTATTTCGAAAGAATACGCGCAGCTTCCAGAACGGCAACAGTTCCGCTTCCATCATCATCAGCGCCTGGAGAAAAATTTCCAACCGGCATAGTATCGTAATGAGCGCAGACAATTATATGTTGGTTTGGTTTTGAAACACCTGTTTGAACCGCATATATATTTTCTCCGGTTGATAAAAATTCCTGTGTATAAGTTTTCAATCCATAACCGAGTAATTTCTTTTTTATAAAATCTGCCGCATAAGAGTTGCCAACATTATCGTTATGACGGGAAGAAATCGTTACGGGTCCTT
>JBFLWC010000238.1:0-4608 GCA_040758415.1 Bacteroidota bacterium
CACACAGAAATGGTTGTTGATTGGCGCGTGATTAAAGAAAAGCGTGCAACCTTTATCCCTGATATTGCCTCGAATTATATAAGGAAGAATTTTAATCTGTATTTTGAAAATCTAATCTTTGCTGGAGACTGGGTTGACACAAAGTTGCCGTCTACAATTGAGAGCGCTGTATTGAGCGGCAAATTTGCTGCTGAGAAAGTAATCTCTTCTCTAAAGAAATGAAGCATGAGCTTCTTAATTTTTGAGAAATAATTTAGAACAATAATACTGTAACAAAAAAATCGGAGGAATTATGTCCATCCTAAAAGGAAAGCTACGCGAAAAAATAATAGCCGAACGTCCTAGAACAGAAAAACTTATGAAAGAATATGGCAATGTTAAAGTTGATGAGGTAACTATTGGTCAGATAATTGGCGGTATGCGCGATATTAAAAGTTTGGTAACAGATATTTCTTATCTAGATCCATTCGAGGGAATTCGCTTTCGCGGATTCACGATTCCAGAAGTACTTGAAAAACTTCCCAAAGTCCCGGGCTGTGAAATGCCCTATGTTGAAGGTTTCTTCTATCTGCTTCTTACCGGAGAAATTCCAACAGAAAAAGAAGTTGAGGATGTTCATCAAGAGTTCAACAACAGAAAAGATGTACCGGATTACGTTTTTGATGTTGTACGCGCAATGCCGCGCGATTCTCATCCTATGACGATGTTTGCAACTGCTATAATGACGATGCAGAAGGAATCAATTTTTGCGAAAGAATATCACAAGGATTTGAAGAAAAGTGATTACTGGGATCCTTATTACGAGGATTCAATGAACCTGCTTGCAAAGTTACCGGAAATTGCTGCTCATATTTACAGATTGAAATATAGAAACGAAGATATAATCCCTGGTGACCCGCATTTGGATTTCGGCGGAAACTTTGCCCGCATGCTGGGTATCGGAAAACCTTATGATGATATTGCGCGTCTCTATTTTATTCTTCACAGCGATCACGAAAGCGGGAACGTTAGTGCGCACACAGGGCATCTTGTTGCAAGCGCACTGTCGGATATTTATTATGCAATCAGCGCAATGTTGAATGGTTTGGCAGGGCCGCTCCACGGACTTGCAAACGAAGAAGTTTTGCGCTGGCTTCATAGTGTAATGGAATCTATGGGCGGAAAAATCCCGACAGAAGAAGAAATGAAAAAATTTGTTTACGATACTTTGAAAAACGGTCACGTAATTCCGGGCTTTGGTCATGCAGTTCTAAGAAAAACAGATCCGCGTTACACAGCACAAAGAGAATTTTGTTTGAAACATTTACCCGAAGACCCGATCTTCAAATATGTTGATCTGCTTTACAAAGTTGTTCCCCCAATTTTGTTGGAACAGGGAAAGGCAAAGAATCCGTGGCCAAATGTTGATGCGCAGTCGGGTGTTATTCAATGGCATTATGGTGTTAAAGAATATGAATTCTACACTGTATTGTTCGGTGTAGGGCGCGCGCTCGGCGTCTGTTCAAATATTATTTGGGCAAGAGCATTGGGTTATCCGCTCGAAAGACCTAAATCATTAACAACACGTATGCTTGAAGAAGCGGCATTTGGTCATTAGTCATTCAAATGACTAATGACTATTGACCATTGCTGTGATATAAATATTTTTTTTATTTTTGATAAACAAAATGTCCATCCAATTCTATGTCATCAAATCCTTTCAAGAAGAAAGTTAAGCATATATTTGTTACAGGGGGAGTGGTTTCATCACTTGGAAAAGGTATCACGGCTTCATCAATCGGATTATTGCTCAAGCTGCGTGGATACAGTGTAACAATTCAAAAATTTGACCCATACATCAATGTAGACCCCGGTACTATGAATCCGTTCCAGCACGGAGAAGTTTATGTTACAGATGACGGCTCAGAAACTGATCTCGACCTTGGACACTACGAACGCTTTCTTGATGTTGATATGTCGCGCGCAAACAACACAACCACAGGACAGGTTTATCATGAAGTAATAACAAAAGAACGCCGCGGCGATTACCTTGGTGCAACTGTACAGGTTATTCCGCACATCACAGATGAAATAAAAAAACGGATGAAATTTCTTGGCGAAAGCGGAAAGTATGATATTGTAATTACAGAAATAGGCGGCACTGTTGGGGATATAGAAAGTCTTCCATTTATTGAAGCGATGCGGCAGATTATGCTAGAGATGGGAAGGAAAAATGCTCTCAGTATTCACGTTACTCTTGTGCCTTATATTAGTTCTGCCGGAGAAATGAAAACAAAACCCACACAGCATGCAGTTAAAAATTTGCTCGAACTTGGAATTCAACCGAACATTTTGGTTTGCCGCTCAGAAGAAAAATTATCGAAGGAGATTCGCCAAAAAATTGCTCTCTTCACAAATGTAAAATCGGAAGCGGTTATCTCTGCATATGATTGTTCTACGATTTATGAAGTGCCGATTGTTCTCTACGAGCAAAATCTCGATCAAATCATTTTAGATAAATTGAAACTTCCGGAGCTCAATATCAAACTGGAAGATTGGCGAAACTTTGTTGAAACGATTATACATCCTGCTGGTACTGTTAAGATAGCAATTGCCGGCAAATACATTGATAACAAAGATGCATACAAAAGTATAGCCGAAGCATTTGTTCATGCAGGCGCTGAAAATAATGTGAAAGTTATTGCTGATTTTATCAGCTCCGAAATTGTTGAAAACAATGGTTCGGAAAAGTTACTACAAGAATATGACGGGTTGTTAATTCCCGGAGGATTTGGCGAAAGAGGAATTGAAGGAAAGATTCAGGCAATCAGGTATGCGCGTGAAAATAAAATTCCTTTTTTGGGAATTTGCCTTGGCTTGCAATGCGCAGTAATTGAATTTGCCCGCAATGTGTGCGGAATCAAAAAAGCAAACAGCCAGGAGTTTATAAAGAATGCGTGGAATGTAATTCATATTATGCCCGAACAGTTGAAGGTTACTATGAAAGGCGCTACAATGCGGCTGGGTGCTTATCCCTGCGTGCTTAAGAAGAATACAAAATCTTACGAAGCATTCCGTAAGCCGAAAATTTCGGAACGGCATCGTCATCGTTACGAAGTGAATAATAAATTTAGACCTCTACTTGAAGAGCATGGAATGATTATAAGTGGAACATCGCCAGATGAACATTTAGTTGAGATGATTGAGCTTGCCGATCACCCGTGGTTTGTTGGATGTCAATTCCATCCCGAGTTAAAATCACGTGCAACAAAAGCCCACCCACTTTTCCGCGATTTCGTTAAAGCTGCCGTTCAATATTCTCAGAGGAAAAATCAAAATTGAAAACGAAAATTTTATTGTTCTTTTTTCTTTTTATTGATGCCGCTCTATTTTGTCAAACTCAGTTTACGGGGTCCCCCCAAAGGAGTCCATCCGGAAATACCTACGCGGAAAGTTTAGTACAGCAAGGATTAAATCAGGCATACAACCTCGAGCTTTATGCAGCGGAAAGAACTTTCAATAAAGTAATAGAACTCAAACCAAATTCTCCAATCGGTTTTTATCATATTGCAAAATTGCATTTTTGGAGTTACCTCGGTTCACGCGACCCGGGCGAGTATCAAGTCTTTTTGAAATTTGCAGATCTTGCTCAGCAACGGATCGAAAAAATGCTCGATGAAAATCCGAAAGATTATCAGACAACATACATTGCCGGCAATCTTGCCTCGTTCAGGGCGATGGCGCAGGCTACAAATAATTCTTCGGTAGATGCATTTTGGTCAAGCAAAAAAGCAGTCGATTATTTTGAAGAAACGCTGAAATTAAATCCGCGCTTTTATGATGCATATCTTGGGCTCGGTTTATTCGACTATGCGATGAGTTTTGTGCCGGATTTCTTAAGATGGGCCGTGAATTTAACAGGACTTACTTCGGATAGAGAACGCGGATTCCTCTACATCAAAAAAGCATTCAAAAAAGGAACAATAGACAAAACTGAAGCGTCATTTCATCTTTCAAAAATTTACACCGATTATCTTGCCGAATACGACAGCGCATTCATCCACCTCCGGAGTTTAAGTTCAAGATATCCTAACAACACTTTATTTATTTATCAATACGCTGTTAGTTTAATAAAAGACCGCCAGCTTGACAGAGCAAACGATATTCTAAATAGAGTAATTAAACTCAACAATAAAAAACTACCGCAAATAACTGCGCTGGCATATTATAGAAAGGGAGAATTTTTTTTTAAGAAGAACCAATATAAAACTGCCATTAATCAATATGAAAAATTTTTAGACCTCTCTAAGGAGCTTGATTTTACCGGCTATGCCGCACTTAACATAGCACTTTGTTATAAATTTTTAGGCGACGATGAACTATTCAAAGAGAACCTTAAGCTGGCGCACGAAGGCAATCAGGATATTTTTGAAGATTCGTACGCAAAACAGAAGAGCGATAAATATCTCTATAACGGAATCTCGCCTATAGAGTTGAAACTGATTCGAATGAAAAATAATCTTGATGCAGGTAAATATAAAATTGTTTACGATAGTTTGAAGACAGAGATAGAGAAAATTGAAAACAATGAGAGCAAAGCCGCTGCCTACATTTATTTTAGTGAAGCTG
>JBFLWC010000239.1:0-4244 GCA_040758415.1 Bacteroidota bacterium
ACGCTCCGGCTTTATCTAACGGGCTGCCGGTTTTAACATAATCGCGGATTTCTTTTGCAGACAATTTTCTAAAAGTAACTTTTGTTTTTTCATAATCAGCAATACTTTTTCCATTATCCAAATTCTTAACAACAAAGCCGCTGAAAACGGTATGGGTTTTTCCGCTTAGTTTCGACAAAATTTTGAATGCATCCTTTTCGTCTTTTGGTTTACCAATAATTTCTTTGTTCAACACAACAATCGTATCTGCAGTTATCACAATTCCATTTTTCACTTTTTGAACCGCCGCTTCCGATTTGTGAAGTGCTAATCGTCTAACTGTTCGAGCCGGATGCTCGCCGTCAAAAATTTCTTCGTTCAAATCAACCGAAAGGGATTTGAAATTAATGCCGAGCTGTTTCAACAATTTTTTTCTTCTTGGAGATTTAGATGCAAGATATATTTGAATATCTGTTTTGATCATTTGAAAATTTTTTTGCGGGTTAATTTTGAGATAAGAAAACTTGACTTGACTAGAATTATTAACGGAAATATGCTTTTATGCTTCCCCAGGTTCTTTTAACAGTTGATACGTTGTGTGCTACAGATCTTTCTTCAGAGTAAGAAATGCTGCCGTCGTTATCAACAATTCTCAGCCGGTAAACATATACTTGCTCTGCGCCCTTAAATGCAGTCTGATCAACAAACTCGTAGCTTCTATCTGTTCTGGGGTTTACCGTGCCGATATCCATATAACTACCATTGACACTTTTTCTTTCTACTATGAAGTGTTTGAGGTTTGTCTCTGTATTGGTTTCCCAATTTAGAATAACATTACCGCTGCTGGATCTAACAGTAAATCTCACCAGACTTACACCCGCAACAAGAATTCCCGCGGAGATCAAAAAAAGTACTATAAGAAATTTTGCTTTCATCATATTTTCTCGTCTAAAATATATCCCTCTCAGATAACTTTGTCAAGTTTTTTCTCTCACACCTTCCTATACTTCTCCCAATTACCAAACTTAAACTTTAGAAAGATCATCAGAGCATAAAGAACAACATAAAACGGAAGCGCCAGCCAGGCACCAATCAAACCGAATTTTAAGAACACACCAAGAAAATATGCAATCGGAACAAACACAAACCAATTAACAATTACTTCAGACATCATTACAAAAAATGTTTGACCTGCAGCTTGCAGCCCGTTTGCTAAAACTACTCCAATAGAATACAAAATTTGCCCTGCGCCGGCAATTCTTAGAGCCGGAACTGCTGTTTCAATAATTTGATTATCGTTTGTAATTAATATCAAAACAATTCGTGGTGCAAAAGTAAAAACCAACCCAACAAACAAAGTATAAAGAGTGGCAAGTTTACTGGTTTCATAACCATAATGTTTTGCAAGTTTAATGTCGCCTTGTCCTAAACTATTACCCACTAATGTTTGAATCGCTATTCCAAATCCAAAACAGGGCATCAAAGAAATTAGAAGAGAAGAAAAGACAACGTTACTTGCTGCTTGCTCTGCTGTTCCAATAAAACCGGTGATAGCAATGAAGCTTAAAAATCCTACAAGGATAAAAATATTTTGGAGTGAAACCGGCAGAGAAATTTTTAGGATTGATGATGCAATGTTTTTAACGAAGCGAAAATTTCTGAAGTAGTGAAACTTATGGCGGTATGTAGGAAGCCATGAAACACCGATATAAAAAAGAGAATCGCAGACAGTAGCTAAAGTAGAACCGATGCCTGCGCCTGCTAAACCCATCCCTTTCATTCCAAATCCGCCGTATATAAAAAAGTAGTTAAACACAATGTTCAAAAGATTTGCAAGCACGCCGGAATACATAAAAATTTTGGTCTGCCCGATCCCGAAGAAAAATCCACGATAAGAGACTGTTATAAGAAAAAAAGGAATGCCCATAAATCTGTAATGAAGAAATTCTCCGGCATAGTAAGCCACTTTCGGATCAACTGCAAAGAAATTTGCAATATCATAAGAGAAAAAAACTACAACGGCAGCTATAACAGTTCCTAAAATCAACGAAATAATTAACGATGTGTTTAGGGCTTTTCCACATTCATCAAACTCTCTTGCACCAAAACGCCGCGCAATTAAAACGTGTGTACCGGTTGCAAGACTGGAAAACAAACTCACAACAGCCCAGGTTGCCAGCACACCTATTCCCATAGCAGCAAGATAATATGCAGCGTTCGGCAAACGACCAACCATTGCCGCATCCACCAACGAAACTACCATTTGCGTTGAAAGACCTGCAATAGCTGGCAGCGCAAGTTTAAGAATATAATTGTGATCTTTTGTTAGCAATAAACGCCTCTCCCATCCCCTCTCCTAAGGAGAGGGCTTTTTAATTTGATTGGGCTATTTTATTCTCTGTCTATCTTAAATAAGGGAACTCCAACCCAAAAGGTATAGAGCATTGAAAAGGATAAAAAATTTCATACGACGCTAAAATATTGAATAAATATTCACAATGAAAATTGGGATCGGGGAAAAAATTTTTGTTGTCTAAATTTGAAGAGACGATGATAGACAAAATTAACTATTTGAGTAAAATTTGCTATCTTGCATTTGGGCAGCCGCTTTACCCCTATTACTTGAATGCCCTGTGCTGTGGTTAAGTAAAGGGGTTTACAAACAAAGGTTACTTCCTATGACAAAGCAGGACGAATTAAAATTTCTCATCCACACTCTCGGCATAAAAACGAGTATGATTGCCGAGAAACTCGGAATTAAGGTTCAAACACTCCACTATCTTCTCAACGAAAGTCCTCAGTTTGATGACGATCTTTATCATCAAATCAAAAAAATAATTGATGAATACCAGTTCGAATTAAATCTTTTTGAAGACGAGCACTCAGAAAGTTTAGATTTGTTTACAGATGAAAAACTGCAGATGGGGATCGGCGAGCGGATGCGCCACTTTGCAAAAAAAAAATACGGCACGCTAAAAAAACTTGCTGAAGCAATGCAAATTTCACCGCAGCAGCTTCAACAATATATCAGCGGCAAACGCGAGCCGGGGTCAAAAATTTTAGCAAAGCTGCTGCGTCTTGGCTGCGATGTTAATTGGCTCCTCGGCGGAAAGGAATCAATTGAGTCGTACAAAATTTACAAATTAGAAAGTGAGTTGAGAAGACTTCAGAATAATTTTTCTCAGATGGCAGCGTTGATTCAGAAAGTAGAGAGCAGGCATTAAGATATGAAGAAGGTTTAATTTGGGAAAACTTGCACCTTTATTCGTAATGTTTGCCGCAGCATTATGGGGATTTGATGGAATAGTTTTGCGCCCGGCGCTCTATAATTTGCCTGTAACGCTTGTTGTATTTATAGAAAGTTCAATTGTAGTACTTATTCTTTCACCAATCTTTATCAAACAATATTCAAAGCTGCGCAACCTTGGCAGCAAAGATTGGTTAGCATTTTCAGGCGTTGCGCTTTTCGGCGGTGCAATTGGAACAATGGCTATAACAAAAGCGCTTTTCTACGTAAACTTTGTAAATCTTTCGATTGTAATTTTTATTCAAAAACTTCAACCGGTTTTTGCATTAACTCTTGCTGCAATATTATTACGAGAAAAACTTCCTAAAATATTTTTCCGGTGGGCTGCACTTGCAATTGCAGGCACTTATTTGATGACGTTTGGCTTTACACTTCCAAATTTCAAGACCGGAGATAAAACTATAATTGCTGCGGCGTTTTCGTTAATTGCAGCAATAAGTTTCAGTTCATCAACTGTCTTTAGCAAAAGAGCTTTGAGGAATGTTGGTTTCGAGATGGGGACATATTTACGGTTTCTAATTTCCTCGTTAATTATGATTATAATTGCAAGCATAATAGGAGATATCAAGGCAATAGTAAATGTTTCATCAACGCAATGGTGGATTTTTCTTCTAATTGCATTGACAACGGGCGGAGCTGCAATTTTTCTATATTATTATGGTCTTAAAAAAATTACCGCATCGGCTGCTACAATTTGTGAATTGGCTTTTCCTTTAACGGCAGTTGTGCTTGAATATTTTATTCATGGAAATATTTTATTGCCGGTTCAATGGGTTGGTGTTTTTATTCTGATGTTAAGCATGATAAAAGTTTCTGGAATTAATCTTCTTAATGGCATCTAAAGATGCTTTGCTTAGAGTGGGAAACCAACATTAAGTTGAAGCGTTGCACTGAAGCCCCCGTTTTTAATAGCATTATTTATATAGTAAGGACTGCCTGGTAATGAAGAACCGGATTT
>JBFLWC010000240.1:0-2238 GCA_040758415.1 Bacteroidota bacterium
CCATCTTTGTTGATAGCTTGATAATATTTACAGAGATTTGACTAGGAGATTTTCTCACGTCATTATTCATCTATATTGGTTTAATATTGAAGAGGCTTTACCAATGTGTACTTTTGAGGAATGGCAAATAGGTCTAGGAATTGCGCAAGTTATTTTACTGTTAGTCACTTTTATAGGGGCAATTTATATTGGAATTGAACAAAATAAAATCAATCAACTTGCTTTTGAAAAGGATATAAAACCAATCATTTTAAGAGAAGGGTTTCTTGCTGGGTTCTCTAGCTTTCCTCAAGCTGATTTATCTACTCTTGGTAAGGTTAGTGTTGATTTGGGGAATATCCGTCTTAAGTCAATTCGTAATGTTGCTAAAGATATAACAGGAAAACTTATTGTAGCGGGGAACATGTACACTGTGAAGTTTTGCAATGAAACTACCGTTATCCCCCCAAACCGTACCGAGCTTATAGAAGAAATAACGGCTCAATGTTTGGAGAAATGGTCTTGGCTTCCCGAAGGGGCGGTTTTAATTCCTGTAGCAGACATTTCGACAAAGACTCCTGTTACCGAGAAAGATCATCTGGTAATTAAATATAAAAGTATTATCGGAACTGCATATCAAATGGTTGAAGATGATACGTATGAAGTCACTATTCATCCCATTTCATAATAGAGATTGAAACAGAGAAGGCTAATTCGGAATTTACTCTATACGTACTTTCCGTTCAATTACGGCAGTACCGCCCACTTGCACACGTGTGATCGATTTATTCTCCGTTTCCAAATGAACAAGAATTTTTGAGGGGCTATTCATTTGGTACCCTTGCTCAAAAATTAAACTTTTTGTGCTTACGTGGTGATTCGTTAATAGATAGCAAGCAAGCGCTCCATTTGAGGTTCCCGTCGCTGGTTCTTCATCTATTCCGTAACGAGGAGCAAAGTTCCTGCAATGTGCTGTTGAATTTCTATCCAGGGTTTCTTTGGTAAACGCATGAATGCCCACAGTGTCATATTTTTCACTGAGTTGCCGAATGCCATCGAAGTTCGGCTTCATTGCAAAGAGTTCTTTAAGGTCTTTTATTTCAACGAATATATCACGCAGGCCCGTAGAGATAATCTGAGGTTGATTTGTTATGCATTCGAGAGAGAGATTTAAAACATCGGCAACTTCGTTTTTTGAAATCTTCATTCCAAACTGTGGAAGAGATTGATCCATAAAAACAGTTCCATCCTCTAAAACCCGTACCTTTAAAGTACCTGCACGAGTTTCTTGAGTAAGTGACTGTTTCGATAATTTTTGGCATACTTTCAGTGCAAAAAAAGTCGCAATTGTGGCATGCCCGCAAAGATCAACTTCTCCGCCTGGAGAAAAAAAACGTACTCTATAGTCTGCATTTGTTGACGGAGTGACAAATGCAGTTTCAGAAAATTTAAGTTTTTTGGCGATGGAGTGCATTTGCTCATCAGTCAAACCTTTATCGTCTAGGACAACTCCAGCAAGATTCCCACCTTTTCCATCTGCAACGAATGCGCGGACTACTAATACTTCAATCAATTTCGTTACTCCCTTAAATAAATGTAAACAGTGGCACGAGAGATATTCAAAACGCTCGCAACATAGTCGGCGGCTTTTTTTGCTTTAAAAGCGCCATTTTTATGAAGTTTGATCACAATTTCTTTAAGCTGATCACGAGTCGCTGATTGCAATCCAATGTGGTTGCTTCGAAGATATTGTTGCACAAAGGAGTTTATTTTTTCTCGCCAGTCATCAGCGAACAATTGAACGGGGAGAGGCGTTTCATCTTGATGATTCGAAAATTGGAGCAGTTGCTTTCCAATGTTTTCGATGAACGATACATCTAAATTGATACAAAATAGTCCGACCGCATCGCCAGATTCATCTCGTATTGTCGAAGACACGGATTTGAGCTTGCGCCCATCCCAGTTGATTTTCGTGTAAGGGCCAAAGTAATCAGGCAAAGCTTTAAGATCCAAGTCTTCTTCTAAAAGAGAATCATCACCAACAGATCGCTTTGAAAAGTTATTGAACAGGGCTGCAATTTTTCCTGTTTTGAGATCATGCAAAACGACTTCTCCGTGAGGGTGCAAAAGCGCTGCGATAGCCTGAGCCGATGGGATTGTAGCTGTAATTTTTGGGTTCATAGCATTCTTATTATATCAGCACTCATCAGTCTATTATAGACAAAAAAATATATTAACGAACCTAGTAGCTACTAAATG
>JBFLWC010000241.1:0-3833 GCA_040758415.1 Bacteroidota bacterium
CCGGGGAAATAATTTAGATTATTTTGCCGGGGGATCTTTTTGCTTAACAAAATAAAAATGAAATATAAATTCACAAAACCGGTTCATTCACTTATATTTGCTCTTGTGATGACTGCTTGTTTTGGCGTAGAAGCTAACGATTCCGATTTTAAATATGCAAAAGGAACAGTTAAGTATATTCCTATCGAAGGCGGTTTTTACGGAATAGTTACAGACGACAATAAAAATTTCGATCCGATGAACCTCCCGAAAGAATTTCAAAAAGATGGGGTGCGAATTTATTTCAAATATGTAGAGAAGAAGAACATAGTAAGTGCTCACATGTGGGGAACCATAATCTAGATTCTTGAGATTTATAATTTGCAGTAACAATTAAGAAAGCTGTTATGAAAATTGCTTTAATTCAACAAAGGGCATCAAGCAATAAAGAAGCTAACATTCAGAAAGGAATTGATGCTGTTAGAAGAGCCGCAACATCGGGTGCAAAAATAATTTCGTTTGCAGAGCTAGCATTTATTCCTTTCTTTCCACAAAAACCCTCGGAGGAAAAACCTCTTGATATTTCGGAAACTATTCCCGGCTTAACAACCGAAATCTTTTCCGGTTTAGCAAAGGAATTAGAGATTGTTATTGTATTGAATCTATATGAACGGGACGGAGATAATACTTACGATGCATCTCCTGTTATTGATGTAGACGGAAAAATTTTAGGCACAACGCGGATGATCCACATTACAGACTATGCATGTTTTCACGAGAAAGATTACTACACGCCTGGAAATACCGGCGCGCCGGTTTATAAAACAAAATACGGTAGGATTGGAATAGCAATTTGTTATGACCGTCATTATCCTGAATATATGCGCGCACTTGCACTCAACGATGCAGAAATAGTATTTGTCCCCCAAGCAGGTGCTGCCGGCGAATGGCCCGAAGGACTTTATGAAGCTGAAATGAGAGTTGCAGCTTTTCAAAATGGATACTTCACGGCACTCTGTAACCGGGTTGGACAGGAAGAATGTTTAACATTTGCCGGCGAATCTTTTGTTTGTAATCCTGATGGCGAAGTAATAAACCGTGCAGGTTTTGGTACGGATGAAATTTTGTTGTGTGATATTGATTTGAATAAATGTAAAAGTTCGCACGCAAAAAAATTATTTATGAGAGACCGAAGACCAGAGCTTTACCCTGATTGGTTCAGGAATGACAAGTGATAGAAAGTTCTGCTGTGTGCGGCTCTTGCATTCGTGTTGGCAACATTCTTAACTTTATCCGCACTAAAAAATAAAACTCGTTCCAGATAGGAAATCATTTGCCCGAAACGATCGTCAACATTTATCTTGTTATTGAAAAAGATTTCGTTACTGCTTTTAAGGCAAAAGCATATTTGTATGAAGGCAGTGACGAAAATAAAATCAAATTTCTAAAAGAACACGCCAAAGAAGATTTTCAAAAAGCTTTTTTCTTTGATGCACCGCAGAACAAACGGGGCGAATTTATGACATATAAAAAATTTTCAAAAATTGAATCGCAAGGAATGCAATACCGATTGTTTGAGGAAATTTTTGAAAAATTTGATGTGCCGGAAAATCCGCTTATTTGTGTAACACCTGTAGTTGACGGAGAAATTTGGGCGCAATAAATTTTTTGAAGGTGATAATTCATGTCATTCAATTCTGATACAGATATCAAGCAACTTTGCATTAACACAATTCGCTTTCTTGCGGTTGATGCGGTTCAGAAAGCAAACTCCGGGCATCCCGGCATGCCAATGGGCTGCGCGCCAATTGCATTTCTTCTTTATTCTAAATTGATGAAACACAATCCGGCAAATCCGAAATGGACTAACCGCGACCGGTTTGTTTTATCTGCCGGGCATGGAAGCGCACTTCTCTATTCGGTTCTTCATCTTTCCGGTTATAAAATTTTTTTGGATGATATAAAAAATTTTCGCCAATGGGGAAGCATAACACCCGGTCATCCCGAATATGGTTTAACTCCAGGCGTTGAAACAACAACCGGACCTTTAGGACAGGGATTTGCAAATGCGGTAGGAATGGCACTTGCACAAAAATTTCTAATGGCAAAATTCAATAAAGAAAATTTCAAAATTGTTGACCACTTCATCTATGTTGTTGCAAGCGACGGCGACTTGATGGAAGGGATTTCTCATGAAGCAGCATCGTTTGCCGGGCATAACAAACTTGGCAGCTTAATAGTTTTGTATGATAATAATGGAATAACAATAGATGGAAGAACTTCTCTAACATTTTCGGAAGACGTCCCAAAAAGATTTGAAGCGTATGGATGGCACGTTCAGCAAGTAAAAGATGTGAACGATCTGGATGATTTAGAAAAAGCTCTTAACAATGCACAAAAAGAGAAAGATAAACCTTCTCTTATTGTAACAAACACGCACATTGGTTTTGGAAGTCCCAACAAACAGGATAAACCTTCTGCGCACGGCTCACCACTTGGCGATGAGGAAGTAAAACTCACTAAAAAAAATCTTGGCTGGATGGAAGAGAAAACTTTTTTTATCCCGCAAGAAGTTTACGATTACTTCTCGGTGTTAAAAGAAAGAGGCGAGAAATTAGAGGAAGATTGGGAAAAGTTATTTTCTGATTATTCAAAACAATTTCCGGAAGAAGCTGCATTATTCCAAAAAGTAATAAACGGAAATTTTGGAAACGGCTGGAAATTGAAGCTGCCGAAGTTTGAAAATTATTCAGAAGCATTAGCTACACGCGCAGCTTCGGGAAAAATTTTGAATGCAATCGCTCTGGAATTACCAACACTCATCGGCGGTTCGGCGGACTTAACCGAATCAAACAGTACGCATATAAAAGAATGGAAAGATTTCTCGCCAGAAACTTCGGGTGGGAATTATATTCACTTCGGAATTCGCGAGCATGCAATGGCAGCTATAATGAATGGAATGTGCTATTACGGCGGAGTGATTCCATTCGGTGCAACATTTTTAGTTTTTTCGGATTACCTTCGTCCGGCAATTCGTCTTGCGGCACTTTCTCATTTGCGCCCGATTTACATTTTTACTCACGATAGTATCGGGCTTGGCGAAGACGGACCTACGCATCAACCGGTAGAACATTTAGCGGCGCTGCGGTCTATCCCGGGATTGATAGTAATTCGTCCGGCAGATTCAAACGAAACTGTTTATGCCTGGAAGTTTGCTCTTGAGCATAAAAACAGTCCGGTTGCTTTAGTTTTAACACGGCAAAAAGTTTTAACAATTGACCGCACAAAATATTCTTCTGCAGAAAACACAACACGCGGCGCTTACATTTTAAAAGACACTTTAGAAACACCAAATTTAATTTTGATGGCTTCCGGTTCTGAAGTTTCATTGGCATTAAAAGCAGCCGGTGAATTAGAGAAAGATGGAATAGGCAGCCGTGTAGTAAGTTTTCCAAGTTGGGAATTATTCGAGTTGCAAAGCGAAGATTACAAAGAAAAAATTTTACCCCAAAACATAAAAGCCCGTTTATTAATTGAAGCTGGGGTAAAGCAGGGTTGGGAAAAATACATTGGCTCTTATGGCGATTCGATCAGCATTGAAAAATACGGCGCATCAGCTCCGGAAATTATTCTTTGGGAAAAATACGGGTTCACTGTTGAAAATATTGTGAGAAGAGCAAAAGCAGTTTTGGAAAAACTTTGAAGTGGATACTGGATAGAGGATACTGGATGCTGGAAAAATTACTATCGGGGGCTTTCGTGTTCTTCATTAACAGATTTGATAAATGAATTTAATGATGTATAAATTCTTGTTTACAACATCTTCTTCCGTATCCTTCAACAATATTTGACTT
>JBFLWC010000242.1:0-3693 GCA_040758415.1 Bacteroidota bacterium
CTCCTTGCGTTACCCCATAATCCACTTTAACAGATTGTTTAACTATATTGTCACTGACATTTCTATTGAGTTGTAACTAGTGACATTTCTAAAGAGTTATTACAGAAAAAAATTTTTTTTGCCTTTTGCCAACTCGAATCTTTTTTTATAAGGCAATCCGCTTTTCTCATCCTCCATAAATTAAATTGAAAAATCCTCCATAATTTTTGTATATTTGCCGACCAAAAAATAACCACTCTATGAAAATATTAAATCAACTCAATGAAGAGCAGCACATAGCTGTTGAATATAATTCGGGCCCTCACATGATTGTTGCTGGTGCCGGCTCGGGTAAAACGCGTGTGTTGATGTATAAGATCGCTTTACTGATTGAAAAAGGGTACGAACCATCCGAGATACTTGCACTAACATTTACTAACAAGGCGGCCAAAGAAATGAAGGAAAGAATCAAAGCGCTTATTGGCAAAAAAGCCGAAGGTCTTTGGATGGGTACTTTTCATTCTATCTTTGCACGTATTCTTAGGGTTGAAGCCGATAAACTGAATTACAAACCGAACTTTTCAATTTACGACCGGGAAGATTCCCAATCGCTTGTTGGTAATGTTATGTCCGATCTTAATATAAATCTTGAAAATCTTTCGCCGAACGGGGTTCAACACAAAATTAGTTTTATGAAGAACCAAATGATAACGCCTGAAGAATATCTTAAACACATTGCAACTACACTTTCTGATAGAAAAACCGGCGAGGTTTACACCGAATACAACAAACGTCTCTTCGAGAATAATGCAATGGATTTTGACGATCTTCTCTTGAAACCGATTGAGCTGTTCAAGAATAACGAAAAAGTTTTGAGTAAATACAAAAAAATGTTCAGATATATTTTGGTAGACGAATATCAAGATACAAATAAAGCGCAGTATGAACTTTTGAAATTGTTAAGCCCGCTGAAAGATAAAATTTGTGTTGTAGGTGATGATGCACAGAGCATATATAGCTGGCGCGGTGCCGAAATTAAAAACATGCTCAACTTCAAAAAAGATTTTAAAGGCGCAAAAATTTTCCGGCTCGAGCAAAATTATCGTTCGACAAAAATGATTCTTGCTGCAGCTGATTCTGTTATTAAAAATAATTCCGGACAAATTGCCAAGACTTTATGGACCCAAAACAATGACGGCGAAGAACTGACAGTAATAAAAACAGCTGACGAGAAAGATGAAGCGTTTCAGATAGCAAAAAGAATTAAGAAGGAAATTTCCACACGTAAGTTATCCTTGAACGACATTGCAATTTTTTATCGGATCAATTCACAATCTCGTGCGCTCGAAGACGCACTGCGCCGCGAGAAAATTCCATACAAAATTGTCGGCGGAGTTGAGTTCTACCGCAGAAAAGAAGTGAAAGATGTTCTGGCGTATTTGAGAATGTTGTCCAACCAGAATGACGAAGAGAGTTTATTACGCATTATGAATTTCCCGCAGCGTGGAATTGGCAATACATCAATATCAAAAATGATTTTGTTTGCGCGCAAGCTGAATATTTCTCTTTTCACCACTATGTCACGCGTATTTGAAGTAATCGAAGTGAAAGAGAGAATTCAGAAAAATGTAAAACAATTCAAACAGCTTCTTGATAAATATATTGATCTGAAAAGCAAACTCTCGCTTGGTGAATTAACCTCGGCGCTTGTTGATGAACTTGGCATTCTAAAAATTTATAAAGAGGAAGGTACGCAAGAATCTTTAGCGCGTTACGATAACATTCAAGAATTAGTATCTGCTGTTCAAGATTACAGCAAAACAAATCCCAATTCAACTCTTGATGATTTTCTTTCTGAAGTCTCGTTAATTGCCGGTGTGGATCAATACGATGAAAAAGTAAATTCGGTAACGCTTATGACAATTCACAGTGCGAAAGGTTTGGAATTCCCGATTGTTTTTATAACGGGATGCGAAGAAGATATTTTTCCGCTAAGTCAAAAATTCGATAGCGATTCGAAATTAGAAGAAGAAAGAAGATTATTTTACGTAGCCGTTACACGTGCAAAAGAAAAAGTATTTCTCAGTTATGCGCGTTCTCGTTACCGTTTCGGCGAGGTCGCATATCAAAGCAAATCAAGATTCCTGGATGAACTCGATGAATCAACTTATGAAGAGTTAAACGGAATTGCCGGCAAAAAATCTGGAAGAAAAAAGAAGATGTTTTATGATGAATATTATCAGGAAAGTTTTGATGATTATGATCAAGAACGCCGTTCGCTGCGTGTTGGCAGCCGTGTAACTCATTCAATGTTCGGTTTAGGAAAAATTTTACAAATCACCGGAACAGGCGATATGCAGAGAGTAACCATTGCATTTGAAGAGTTTGGCACAAAACAACTCTTAACAAAATTTGCTAATCTAAAACTCGTTTAATTATAATGATGAAAATTAGCACACCTATTTATAACCAATTATGGAGAAAAAAATGAGGTTGGGCGTTTTAACCGGAGGCGGAGATTGCCCCGGACTGAATGCTGTAATTCGTGCAGTTGTTAGAAAATCTATTCAATCGGGCAACGAAATTATCGGTGTCCGGGAAGGATGGAAAGGATTGTTCGATAAAAATTTTGTTACACTCGATAGAGAATCTGTATCGGGTATTCTTCATCGCGGAGGAACAATTCTTGGCACATCTAGAACAAATGTTTATAAAGAAAGAGATGGCGAATCAACCGTTATAAATAATATGAAAGAAGGCGGTATTGATGCTCTTGTTGCAATTGGCGGAGAAGATACACTCGGCATCGCTTCAAAATTATTTAAAGCCGGAGTCAAAATAGTTGGCGTTCCAAAAACAATAGACAACGATTTAAATGGAACCGATTTCACGTTTGGATTTGACACGGCTGTTAACATAGCAACTGAGGCGATAGATCGTCTGCACACAACTGCAGAATCTCATAACCGAGTTATTGTTGTAGAAGTGATGGGACGTCACGCAGGATGGATTGCAGTTTACTCGGGCTTGGCAGGCGGCGCCGATATCATTTTGATTCCTGAAAAACCATTTAATATAGATGAAGTTTGCAACGTGATAACAAAACGGCATGAAGGGAGAAGAAACTTTAGCATTGTTGTTGTATCTGAAGGCGCTAAACTTCAGACAGATGAAGCAACCGATAAAGATGGTTCGTTTATATTGAGCAGCATGAAAACAGATTCATTCGGTCATGTTCGTCTGGGCGGAATTGGAAATATCCTTGCAGATGAAATTGAAAAGAGAACAGGCTTTGAAACTCGCGCTACAGTTCTTGGGCATATTCAACGAGGCGGAAGCCCAACGGCTTTCGATCGTGTTTTGGCTACACGTTTTGGTGTGTTTGCAGCCGGACTGGTAGAAGATGAAAAATGGGGATATATGGCATCGTTGAAGGGGAATGAAATTGTTGCAGTTAGTTTGGAAGAAGCTGTTGGTCAATTGAAAACGGTTGATTTAGATCTATTCAATGTGGCAAGCACATTTTTCGGATGATTAAAAATCAGAAATAAGAAATCAGAAATAAGTAGGAAGAGAAGCTTCATTTTGATAATCTTATTTTTTCTGAATATGAATTTAGAATCTTGCTTACCTCTTCTATTAAAGGAAACAAAAATGATGGATCAGCATATTCTAAATCTTTTATTAATACAAGATAATATCTGCATTCTTCTA
>JBFLWC010000243.1:0-2759 GCA_040758415.1 Bacteroidota bacterium
TTTTTGCTTCACATGCTGATTGACCTTAATAAGTTCGGGGCGCTGTTCAAAAAGTTTTAATATATCTTGAAAGAGAAAAATTTCCCCCGGCTTATAAAGCAAATCGTAAATTTCTTCTATTAGTTTGAAGTCTTCTTCAGTATCTACAGTCCAGCGGTGAAACGAATAATCTTTCCGGTTCGGAAAATTTTTGACCTTGAACAATTTCGGATGTTCATAAATAAAAGGCGTTACGTGTTCCCGTTCATATTCTTGAGTGGATTGAAAATATGCTTTACGCAGAGCGCGGAAAGAAAAAATTTCAACATCAAGTCCGCGCGGAAATGTTCGATGAATTGAGTTGCTCAAATAATCAAATATCCGAAGCTCGTTTAATTTCATATACTCTTCAATCATTCGCTCAACAATTTCCGGATCAATCAGGGGGCAATCTGAAGTAATACGCACAATTGGATCTGCCTTGAATTTTATTGCCGCTTCGTAATATCTGCTCAATACATCGGTTGCGCTGCCGCGTGAAAACGGAATTTTGTTCTCTGTGCAAAATTTTTCAATTATATCATCTTCGGGCAGTGTGGTAGTAGCAACAATAATTTTTTCGATTTTATTTGCATGCGTAAGCCGCTTCCAAACGTGCCAGAGCATTGGCTGACCGGCAAGCGGCTTTAATATTTTACCCGGTAAACGTGTTGATCCAAACCGTGCTTGAATGATGGCGCAGCAATTTTTTATTCCGCTCATAACTGTTCTTTCTCAAGTAGAAACATAGCATCAACATTTCTGCCCGATAAATATCTATATTTTTTTTCTTTTAAAAGCTTCAAAGCCGGAAATGTTTTTAAGTATAATTCCGAATAATTTGTTTTCCACAATAAGCTGTTATTTCCACGGTAAGATATCTCCGTAGTTTGCTCTGCAAAGTATTCAAAACCCCATATTAATTTTTTCGAGCATCTATTAATTTCACCCAGTGCCTTTGATAAATTATCCGGAGAGATATGTATCAACACGCCCGAAGTAAAAACGAGATCGAAGTAACCATTCTTAAACGGAATATCAAACGCAGAACCTTGAATGATGTTTATCTCTTTAGTTCTCTCCTTTGCTATTTCTGTTGCGTAGTATTGTAATTCGATACCGTATAAATTTTCGAAGCCCATTGCTTGCAAAAGGAGTAATTGATTACCTGTGTTAGAGCCAACCTCCAGGATTTTAACATCTCTATCTAACCAGTTAAGAAATTCAATATTCATTTCTGTGCGTGTAACACCGAAATTATTCTTGTATAATTCATTCACTCCGTCTAAATCAAGTGTGTTTCTATCTGTGTATTCTTTTCCGAAACTGCCGGACCATATTTTTTCTTGAAAATTTTCAGACATTTTTCCTCTGTAGATTGAGTAGCCGTGATTATCTAAATAACTCACGTTACGCAGAATTTATTTCTTTGCACCTGCCGGCAGGCAGGCGCAGAGGATATCATCTCCTATGCGTAAGGTGAGTAAATAAATTATTTAGTTATCATATCCCAGCTTAACGGTGTTCCTTTTTCAATATTTTTTGCTGCCTTTCTACCAAGAACTTCTTTGAGATATTTTGGCGGAAGCCCGTGCGATGGACGAATAGAGCGGACATTCTCTTGCGTAAAAATTTCACCTGCCATTATATCTTTTACTACAAACAGGGAACGAGAAAAAATTCTACTCCTTTTAATTCTATCGTTCAACACTAATACAGCTTGACCTAACGCCTTTTCTACAATACGAATTTCATCAACCATTTTTTTGAACTCAGATGGTTCAAGTGAAAATGCTGCATCTGGACCCCCAAGCTTTTTATCCAGGATAAAATGCTTTTCAATTATTTGCGCTCCTATTGCCGCTGCCGCAACAGAAACAATAGTTCCAGGTGTGTGATCGGATAACCCGACTACCGTTTTAAATTTTTCCGCAAGTGCCGGAATTGTTTTCAAGTTTGCATCTTCAATCAGTGCAGGGTATTCTGAAGTGCATTTTAAAAGTGCAATTTGATTATTGCCAACACGCTTGCATGCATCAACAGCTTCTTTAATTTCTTCTTCCTCAGCTATGCCCGTAGAGATTATCATCGGTCTTCCTTTGGACGCTGTATATTCAATTAAAGGAATGTCAACAATTTCAAACGAAGCAATTTTATATGCGGGTACCTTCAGTTGTTCTAAAAAATCAACAGCGCTTTTATCGAAAGGCGTTGAGAAAAAAATAAGCCCGAGTTCTTCAGCAAGTTGTTTTAATTTCGGATGCCACTCCCACGGTGTGTATGCCTTCTGATACAGTTGATATAAAGTTGTGCCGCTCCAAATTGTGCCGTCCGGTATTTTGAAATAATCTTTAGAGCTGTCTATCGTGAGTGTATCGGCAGTATATGTTTGCAGTTTCACTGCGTCTGCGCCGCATTCTTTAATCGCCTTTATTGATTCAAGAGCAACATCAAAGCTTTGATTGTGATTAGCAGAAAGTTCTGCAATTATAAATACTTTGTTCTCTTCGCCGATTATTTTTTCGCCGATATCAAGTTTCATTTTCTTCTGAGTAATTTGTAAACCAAAAATTTTTCGCCTTGTAAAATTTCTTCGTGCGAAAAATTATACGTCGCTTTCAAAAAACTTTTTATTGAAGGCGTGTTTGTGGGTTTAATGTATGCAAGAATATATTCAACGCCCGGTTTTTCTTTTAAGCATTTGAAACTCGTATTTATCAACAAAGAAGTTGACAAACCTT
>JBFLWC010000244.1:0-2195 GCA_040758415.1 Bacteroidota bacterium
TCAACAGCGAAAAAATTTTTGTAGTTGTAAACAACAACACGTCAGTAAACATAGTTAGTTTTGAAAAAGAAAAATTCTTAAACGGGAAAGATTCTTTTGTTGATTTAGTAAACGGTCGGAAAGTTGTAATGAATAAAGACAAATTCGAAATTCAACTTAGTCCATATCAGATAATGATTTTGAAATGAACAATAGTCATGGATTTCACGGGTGAAACAAATTTGGTATCAAATGAGAAATGTTGACCGTGAAAGGTGAAACGACAGATGTTTAATATTCATGCATGCATAACGGCAGACACCGTTTCACTTTTCACGCCTCTCCTTTCGCTCCTGCCCTGACACAAATTGGTGGCCCGATGTTTCTATTATCCTTAAGAAGACCTCTTTGTGTTACCAGTTGATTGCCGGCGCGGCTATTTGTTTGTTGCTCTTACTGTTAAATTATTTTTCTTCTCAAAAACCCGGCAATCAAATCATTAACACAACCGGGATTTTCTAAAGGAGCCATATGTCCCGCTCCGGGAATGATAGCAAACTCTGCACCGGGAATTTTTTCTGCCATGGCGCGCATAACAGTTGGCGGAGTTAACTTATCAAACGAACCGCACAGAACTAACGTAGGAATTCTTATTTTATTTAAGAATGGTGATGTGTCTGTTCTGCTCATTATTGCAATGAGTGCGCCTTTTACACCAACCGGATCGTGTTTGTGAGTTTTAAATAAAGTTGTTAAAAATATTTTCTCTTTCTCTTTGGGTGTTTCATCGGCAAAACAGTTTGTAACAAACGGATCAACAAATTTTATCAATCCCTCCGTATTGATTTGATTGATACCGGCAGAGCGTTTCAGTTTTGCATCGTTATCGTCCGGCTCAGATTTTGTGTCGCACAAAATTAATCCGGCAAAAGCATTTTGATTCTTTTCGACAGCACGCAAAGCAATATAGCCGCCCATCGAGAGTCCGCACAAAACAGGTTTGCTTAGATTCATCTCATTTATGATTGCAAATAAATCATCAACAAAAAATTCCATCGTATATTGTCCATCGCCAACGTAACTTTTACCAAGTCCCCGAACATCATAAGCAACACAATAATACTCATTCTTCAACGCTTCAATCTGATTTTCCCACATCGAATGATCGTAGGGAAATCCGTGAACGAAAACGATTGACCGATTCTTGCTATCTCCAAAAGCTGTTACGTAAAGACTATTAATTGTGAATTCCATAATTATCCTTTCAAGGTCAGCTGTCAGCCATCAACTGTCAGTAAAATATTTGATAGTTCAAAACTGAACGCTGTTTGCTGAAAGCTGACAGCTTTTACTAACGGATTGGGTTAATATGTATTTTAAGGCAACTTCGATAAAATATTTTTCTTGTATTCGTCTTTGAAGATTCCATTACCGGTTGCTTTGTAATCTTTCACATCGAGACCCATTTCTTTCAGTCGCTGTTCAGTAGAAGAAATTCTTGCTATTGGATCCGGATGAGTAGAAAGAAACGTAGCAATGCCTTCACCGCCGCGGGAAATTTTGCCATCATCCCTCAATTTTTCAAAAAAGAATTTTACACTGCCGGGATAAAACCTTGTTGATGATAAATATTTCAGCGAGTATTGATCGCTCTCATCTTCATTTGAACGGCTGTTTGCTAAAAGCGCCAAGCCGGAAAACATATTGGCAGCCATTGAAGCAATTTGCGATGGATTATTTCCCAAAGCAATACCTGCTAAAATTTGAATTCCATAAGCTTCTGTTATTCTTTGTGTAGCGTGTCTTCGTTCAACGTGCGCAATTTCGTGTCCTATAACTCCTGCAAGCGCAGCTTCGGAATCCAAATATTTAATCAACCCCGTGTAAACATAAATATAACCGCCCGGCACTGCAAAAGCATTTAGTATCGTATCGTTTTGAATTATCTCCATCTGATAATTATATGTAGCAGCTTTTTTAACTTCGGGTGAATTCAAAACTTCACGAAAGATTCTTTTGTCTATGTAATCTTTTACTGCCGGATTACCTTTATAAACCGGATACTCTTTAGAGTTGCTGCGAATTTCTTTATCGAACTGTTTGCCGAAAGACAATTCATCGCTATCCGAAAAAATATTTATACCGGTTGAACATGCTGCGATGAATAAAACAATAAATGCGTTCCAAAGTATTTTAGATTTTGTTTTCATATCGTC
>JBFLWC010000245.1:0-2658 GCA_040758415.1 Bacteroidota bacterium
GTATAATGGATAAACCTTCTGCCACTTGAAGTCTATATTTTGTGGTAGCCATTGATTTTTTCCAAACTAATGTTGGAGTTAAAGTTGAAATTGTGTCTTTGTTAAGAGGTAACAGTAATTGAGGAGGAACAGGGAATCCAGTTGTAAAACTCCGAGCATCCGAATAAACACTTTCTCCGGCTAAATTTGAAGCTGTAATTCTCCAATAATAAGTAGAGAGACCATTTAAACCAGTTACGATCTTAAATGTATCTACAATGTTGTTTTGGTTAACTATTAAATTAGCAAAATTTTGGTCAGATGCAATTTGCAGTCTGTTAAAATTAGAATGCGCTGTATTTTCCCAAATGAATTTGATTGTGTCTTTTTGATTAACAGCTAAATCAACAGGAAAAATTTGTAACGGTTTATTGGGAATAGTTACTTGAACAGGAATAACTTCACTAATCGTACTTTCATTATAGTTTTTGTCTAAAGAGGCAACAGCAAAGTACATTGTATTTGTAACATCCTTGGTTTTTAATGCAACGTATGTTGTGCCAACAATATTATAGAGGTTAGATGAATTTTCAAGATCAGACGGCTGAACAGAAAGAGAATTAAACTTATAAACTGCATACATCGAAGCAACATCATTATCGTATGCCTGTGGAGGTGCATTCCAAATTAATCCGTCTCCTCTAGCATTTGCTAGCTTATCATATCTTAAATTTAAGGGTGCGTTTGGTTGTATCTGATCTTTCCAATCCATTCCAGGAACCAAAGCAGGATTTTTGAAGTATTTATTTTTCAGTGAATCGGCGAAGCTCAATGTGTTGCCCGGAATATTTTTGGCGCTAAATAAAACTATACCGCTTGTTTTACTATTGCTTCTATTAGCTTTTAATTGGTTTGGTAATTCTGACTGAGAATAACTTCCTCCGTAGATATTACCTGAATAAAAATGTCTTCCATACTGTTTTGCCGAATCAGCCCACCACGGCATAAGTTTAAGATAATCCTGGCTCCCGCCAATTCTCCAGTATAACTGTGGAATTATATAATCTACAGACTTTTGCTTAAGCCAAGCTAAAGGATTGGCATAAATTACGCTGTAAGCATCCATACCGGTAATTCCGGAAGGTACACCATTCTTCCAAATTCCAAAAGGACTAATACCAAATTTAACGTTGGGATTAATAGCTTTTATTGTATCGCTAATCGCTTTCATCTGAATATTTACATTGTCTCTTCTCCAATCTTCTATATTTGTAAATCCTCTTGAATAATTTGCAAACGTTGCTGCATCTTGATTTGTGATTTGATCGGGAGGATAAGGATAGAAATAATCGTCAAAATGAATTCCATCAACATTGTATCTGGAAATAATATCTACAACAACGCTTATATTATAATTTCTAACTTGAGGCAATCCTGGATCCAAAATGTATAGATTACCAAATTTTAAAATCCAATCCGGATGCAAATTAGAGACATGACTTGCTGCTCTATTGTATGAAAAACCAGAATGCCTTGCTCGATAAGGATTTAACCATGCATGAAGTTCAATGCCCCTTTTGTGAGCTTCATCAATTGCAAATTTAAGCGGATCAAAATCTCCCGCGGGTGCAACACCCTGAGTTCCTGAAAGCCAATAAGACCATGGTTCAATTGATGATTTATACAATGCATCACTTTCGGGTCGTACCTGGAAAAAAACTGCATTTAGATTTGCTTCTTTAATGGCATCAAGTAAATCGGTAAGTTGTTTTTTGAGTGTTTCAACTGACAATCCGGTTGATGAGGGCCAATCAATGTTAGAGACGCTTGCAATCCATGTAGCTCTAAATTCTCTTTTAGGATTTGAAGATTGTGCTAAAATAGTTATTGGTTGAAATAGTAAAATAGTGCATAGGGAAAAGAGTATTCTTCTCATTTCGCAACCTAATCTTAAGATTCATTGGGAACTGAAACACAGAACTAATTTGTAAACAATAAGGTTTATTTCCACTACACTAACGGGTAGTTTTACAAATTTTTAAGACCACAATAATGCTGCTACAAAATGAGTTTTTGTCTATAGGCAGAGAGGGAATCATTCCCACTTTGAAAGAATGCGCAGTTTTTGTCCTTTGTTAACTGCTTCAATTCTACTATGAACATGAAGTTTTTCATATATGCTTCGGATATGATATTTTACACCGTCCACGGAAAGAAATATCTCTTCGGCTATTTTTTTGTATGATTTCCCTTCCGAAAGTAAATTTAATATTGTTGTTTCTTTTTCCGTAAGACTATCTTCAATATATCTTGGTTTAAACTTGTGAAAGGATTTCAGAACTTTTCTGGCAATTTGAGGAGTCATCGGTGATCCTCCTTTATCAGCTAATCGGATAGACTCGATTAATTCTTTAGGTGAAACAGATTTATGCAAATACCCGATTGCCCCGGCTTGAAGAGAACCAAAAATACTTTTGTCATCATCTTGAATTGAGATCATTATTATCAAAGCATTGTTGTTAATACTGCTGAATATTTCGGCTCCTTTTATACCGGAAATACCGGGTAATCCGATATCCAACAATATAACATCACTTTTTTTTATAGATTCGGATTCAATCGCTTCTTCACAAGAACTGAAAGAATCCAACACCACAAAATCTTCTTCAGAACTAAGTG
>JBFLWC010000246.1:0-4296 GCA_040758415.1 Bacteroidota bacterium
AGTGCTTTTTCTCTCACCAACAGATCGCCTGCGTATTGATTAATTCCATCATATAAAATTTTTGAATCGAGAGTACGATTAAAAAACAATCCTTTCTTAATCAAGAAAGAGAAAAGACTATCAACAGGAAAAGATTTGTTGTTAATATTAAAAATTTCCTCCTCGCCGGTTTCTTTTTTGATTTTGCTAGTCCAATAGCCGGGTCCAATTTTTACAGTATCACTCTTTGAAAGAATTATATTGAACGTTTCTTTGTTCTGCTGATAATTAAATTCAGTCTTCAATTTTTCAACCAGCTTTTCAAAATCGGATTTATAACGAACACGCCGGTAAATATCTCTAAGTTCATCTTTTTCTTCCTGATAAGTTGGATAAGTAGATTCGTCAACTAATCGGATAAGGTGAAAGCCGAACTGAGTTTTTACAACCGGTGAGATTTCTCCTTTTTTTAAATTGAATGCCGTTTCGTCAAATTCTTTTACCATTCTGCTGCGCCCGAAGAAACCGAGATCACCTCTCTGCAAAGCGCTTCCTTTATCTTGCGAATATTTTAAAGCCATCTCACCGAAATCGGCGCCATTCTTAATTTTCTGTTCGATCTCTTGAATTTCCTTAAGAGCTTTTGCTGTATCTGTTCCTGTCGAATCGCTAAAACGAATGAGAATATGTTCTGCTCTTATTGACGGTCTGCGGGTTCGTTTGTCGGTTAATTTAATTATATGATAACCGAAACCGGAGTTAACAAGCTGTGGATAAATTTTGCCGGGTTCGGTATTGTAAACCGCATCTTCAAGCTGTGGGCTGTTAATTTGACCTGCAGTAAAAAAATAAACATCTCCGCCCTTGTCTTTAGTGTAAGTATCTTTTGAATATTGTTTAGCAAGCGCAGCAAAATCTTCCCCTTTTTGAATCCTCTGAATCAGTTGATTGCCAAACTCAACAATCTCCTTTTCATTCATAGTTGAATCTGGAGTAAGAAAGATGTGGCTTGCACGGAGTTCTGTTTTTCTTCTTTCGTAAAGCTGCCTTATGTTCGGTTCGTAGAGCGCGTCTTCAAGAAATAGTGTAGTGCCGATATTGATTTTATAATCGCGCAGTTCCTTTTGCATATCGGCGTCGGTAGTATAACCGCGCACTTCTGCGTTGCGTAATTTCATTTTATAAGTAACAAAGAGATCAAGAAATTTTTTAAGGGATTCAAGAGAATCTGTTTTTGTTTTTACAAACTTGCCTGCCTCGCCGGGGTTTCTCGCATACGCTTTTTCAAAGTCGTCCATATAAATTTTATAATTGCCGTATTCGGCTACAACAATTTTTGAATTCTGAGGTGCGCAAGAAACGAACACAATTAAAGGGATAAAAAAAAGAATGAACTTTGCATTACGCATTAAGGGATCTCCATAATTAGTATGATTTTGGGTGTGCAATTTTACCCATTGAGTTTCTGAAAATCAAGAAATGAAGCAGTTAACCAAGTTACTGCTGTTTCTATTTTTTGCGGTTTATACTTACAGGTGTTGTTTTGCGTTCCAAAAAAATCAGTAATAATAACGTTGAAGTGATTTTTTCTTTGAATGATATTGTGTTGCGGATCAATAAGTAGATCAACAAATTTTTCGAGTAAATAATCCACCTTGTTTAGAATGATCGTTTCATTTCTCTGAGATTTTGGTTTATTCACGTGCAAAAAGAATCGGGACATTTTTATGAGTGTAACTTATTCCGATTGATTGGGATGACCTTCCGGGATTTAATAAGTGGAGCTGAGGGGGATCGGATGGGATGACCTCCCCGATTTCATCGGGGCGCTCTCCCGGGCATGTCCCGATTTATCGGTGTGAGTTCTCAATTATTTCCAAAATGTAGTTGTGACTTTTGTACGATTTTAATTTCTTTTCATATTGCATCGCTTCAGTTCTGGATTCAAATGATTTCTGGAAAACCAATATCCAGGGAACACCATTCTTTGTGGAAATAGAGTAACCAGCATTATGTTGAGAAATTCTTTTTTCTAGATCGTTGGTTTGTCCGATGTAATACTTACTGTTTTTTTGGCTTTGTAGGATGTAAACGAAATATCTCAAGTTTATTATCGGGTGGTAAATTGTGGAGCTGAGGGGGATCGAACCCCTGACCTTCTGAATGCCATTCAGACACTCTCCCAACTGAGCTACAGCCCCGGGTTTAGTAAGTAGTGTGCAGTTCACAGTTATAATAAAAGCATTGCAAAAGTATCAATCGTTATCAAGTTTGTCAACCTCTCTATTCAAAATCCAAAGCTAATGACTATTGACAAATGACAAACAACCAATCACCTTTTCTTTAACTCATTTTCATTGATTGAATAACTCCACTTTTCAATACCATTGGAATCATAAACAGTGCATTTAAGTGTTCTGTTTTTTCGAGTGCCTGAAATTTCCATAAGAGCATAGTTTCTTTCATTTACAAGTGTTGATCCGATTCTCCAATCATTAGGATAAACTTCTGAAGTACCCGCCGTAAGTGGAGAGATAGTAAAATCATAAAGAGGGTAAGTATCGGGTCTTTCCATTTTAGTCAACTCGGTTCTATGAACGTCTCCAGTCAAAAATATAACACCTTCAATCCCCTCCTTTTCAATTAGTTTTAATATTTGTTCACGTTCTTCAGGATAAGTTGAAAAATTCTCGCCTTCAGGATTCGGATTTAAGAATTGCCCTCCAACTGCTACTATTTTAAACGGTGCATTGCTATAAGTCAGGTTGTCTATTAACCATTGAATTTGATTATCACCCAGAATAGTTCTTTTACCGGTTTTACGATTGTTCGGAGTTCTATAATAACGATCATCCAATAAAAAGAAATCAACGTCTCCCCACTGAAAAAATGTTGTAATAGCAGATTTACCAATAGTATTAAAAGTTGGATTTGCCCAAAAAAGTTTGAATGCTGAAAGAGTTTTATCTTTATTAAAGAATCCTCGATCGCTGTTGTTGGGACCAAAATCGTGGTCGTCCCAAATAGCGTAATGATGCATCGAGCCAAGAATTGGCTGCAGCTCGGGTAAAGAACGCGTGTGAGTTAATCTTTTTATTATTCCTGTCCAGGAATCCCAATCCACTTCGCGCAAATAAGAATTATCTCCAAGCCACAACATAAAATCGGCATTGTGTTTATAAATTGAAGAAAATATTTCGTAATTAGCTCCGTAGGGTGTACCGGGTCTGTCGTACTCGGTTTCATTAACATAGGCACAGCTGCCGGTGATAAATTTAAAGTCCGGCGGATCTACTCTCCATTGCCATAGTTTTTGTGTTTGGAATTTCAAATCATAAGGGCGAGCAATTTTTTTTCCGTTAATGTAAAGTTCGTAATTATATTTCTGCCCCGGTTCAAGTTGATCACAGATTAATTTTGCGGTAAAGCCATCTTCTTCTTTTGTTATTATTTCTTTTGTTGAAATCTTTTTATTGGTGTCTTTCACATTCCAATAAACGAACTTCACTTTTGCTTCCGATTTAGTCTGAACCCACAGACCGACTTCTCTCATTGCACTGTAACCAACCATTGGTCCAGATTGCAATAAATCTTGTGCAAATGAATTTCCACCTGCTAAGATTAAAAATAACAGGAAGAAAATTTTGGAGAAATTTTTCATCCGGGTTTCCTTTTCTTTTATTAATCATTTACACATTCAAAAATAAGAAATATTTCTTCCGTTAGTATTAAAGAATTGAATTAGATGAAAAACAAAAATATTTTTGCATCAAACAGATAGAAATAGATATGCAAAATAAAATTATAATAAACATTTTCTTCTTGGTTCTTTTTATAGCAGTTCTTGCATATTCGGGATGCGACGACACAACCAACATTAGCGATTTAGACAGCAAGGTCATTCCGTCACAAAATGTTAGTTACAGTCAACACATTCAACCAGTACTTACAGCAAAGTGTGCGGTGTCGGGTTGTCATGATGATCAAACACGGGCAGGCAACTTAAGTTTAACATCATACTCAAACACAACAGCAGATTATTTAGTTGTGGCGCCAGGATTGCCTCAAAACAGCAAACTTGTTTGGTCGGTTGAAGGAACCGGCGGTAAAATTATGCCCCCGATTGGTTCTAATGTTAGACCGCTAACACAAAATCAAATTGACGGAATAAAAACCTGGATAAAAGAAGGAGCGAAAAACAATTGATAATTGATAATTGCCAATTGATAATTGCGAATTGAAGATTGATAATTGCCAATTGATAATTGCGAATTGCGAATTGAAAATTGATAATTGCGAATTGAGAATTCAGAAATA
>JBFLWC010000247.1:0-6434 GCA_040758415.1 Bacteroidota bacterium
GTGAATCTTTAAGAATAATTAATAGCCGCTGCGTTCAAAAAATTGCACAATAAAGCCCCCCCCATCTCCCCCAAAGGGGGAGAGAAAAATGCTTGGTCGGAGTATTGACTCCGACCTGCGCTGAATGATACTTCGACCCAAGGGTCGGGGTATTTAATGTTGGGGCGAATAAAATAAAACGGCGGATGGATAATCTGAAAATAAAACAGATTAATGCCGGGGTTATTGTTCTAGTTTTTGGCATTAATCTTTTTCATTTCTTCTAAAGGAAATTGCTTCAGTGGCTGCTTCAATAATGTGATCTATTCTAATTCTATCATCCGATTCCGTATCGTACCAAAGAACGAAAGTTTTTTAGTGTGATACCGAATACAAAATTTTTTTAATTCTTCTTTCGAGTATTTAATTTTTTCTTTAACCATCGCACCAATCCCAGTTTTTCTACCGCTTTGTTCTTTTTCTACAGTTAAAAATTTTCTTTACCAGGCAATTACTTCGTTAAAATTTTCTTCAGAGCAATTAATAATTTAGGCAAATCTTCAGTAACGGTCTGCCATAAAATTTCATGGTTAATATCATCATACCCATGAATTAACCTATTTCTAATTCCGATAATCGTTTGTCCATGGTATCTCTGTATATTCTAACCTAGTTTGATTAGAAATCTTTGAAGCGGCTTCACCAATAATTTCAACATCTTTCAATAGAGCTAGCAAGAATATTCTTTCTGTGTCTAAATTTTCTATAGTTCTTTTCTTTGTAAACTCGATTGCCTCTGATGCCGCATCATACATATGCTGTATTCTAATTAAATCATCACCGGACATATTCAATCCGAGCTTTTGCAATTACATCATTACGAAAATATTTGCTTAGGTCTTCTATGGTTCTTAGATCAACCTTTCTACCAATCATATCAGAAAGCTCTATCTCCATTTCTGCAAGTCTAAACAACCCCGGTATTTTTCCAGGAATAAATTCAATAAGTAGATCAACATCGCTATCATCGGTAAACTTATCTGTTAATACCGAACCAAAGAACGAAAGTTTTTTAATATGATTCCGAATGCAGAATTTTTTTAATTCTTCTTTCGAGTATTTAATTTTTTCTTCTACCATACAATTAATTCCGTTTTCTTGCAAAGGGAATTTAAGAATTTCTTTACGGTATGAAAAGTGAATTGAAAAACAAAAATGGTGGGTTCACAACACAATTATCGGTACTATAAAAAAACAGAATCTTAGCAGGATTACCTAATTAAAATTCTATTCATGTAAAATTACTCCCGCTAAATTTTAAAGGCGAATCAAAAATCTGCCTTAATTCTCAATTACTTTTGCAAATCGGCTAAAGGTACAGCAGTGCTTCGCATCGAGTGAACTTTGTTTGGAACAGGAATCGAAATATTTCTTTTCACATAATTTTCAAACTCATCGCGGAAACGTGAAATCATAAACTTAACGGGCCAAGCCGCTGCATCGCCAAGCGCGCATATCGTATTGCCTTCAATATTGTTTGCAACACTGATAAGCAGATCCAAATCTTGCGATGTGCCGTAACCTTCATCAATTCTGTGCAAAATTTTTTCCATCCATCCGGTTCCTTCGCGGCATGGTGTGCATTGCCCGCAGCTTTCATGATGATAAAAACGAGAGATGCGTAAAAGAACTTTTAACAGGTTCGTATCCTCATCCATCACCATCACTCCGCCGGTTCCGATGGCAGAGCCAGCTTCTTTCAAAGATTCAGCATCCATCCGAACGCCATCAAGTTGATCCCCTCGCAAAGGCGGCATTGATGAACCACCGGGAATAACGCATTTAATTTTTTTATTGCCCGGAACCCCGCCTGCATAATTGTAAATCAAATCGGTAAGGAAAATTCCTGAAGGGAGTTCGTAAACACCAGGTTTATTTACGTGTCCGCTAACTCCAAACAAAATTGTGCCTGGATGTTTTGGTGCGCCGATTTTAGAAAACCACTCCCAGCCGTTTTTAATAATTGCAGGAACGTTTGTAATTGTTTCAACATTGTTGATTGTTGTTGGGCATCCCCACAAGCCGCGCTGCGCAGGAAACGGCGGCTTCACTCGCGGATAGCCGCGTAATCCTTCGATGGAGTTCATCAAAGAAGATTCTTCTCCGCAGATATATGCGCCCGCACCTTTGTGAATAAAAAAATCGCAGCTAAAATCTATACCGAATGTTTCTTTCATCTTCCCGCCAAGGAATCCGCGCACATAAGATTCATCAACAGCTTTTTGCATCAACTTAACCCATTTATGATACTCGCCGCGGATGTACAGATACGCAACCTTTGCGCCAATAGCATAACAAGTAATTATCGCGCCTTCGATGAGTTGAAAAGGATTATCCTCAAAAATTTGTCTGTCTTTGAATGAACCCGGTTCGCTTTCGTCTCCATTGATGCAGAGATATTTTGGTTTATCTGTAGTTTTGGGCATGAAGCTCCATTTCAAACCCGCAGAAAATGCGGCACCGCCTCGTCCGCGCAATCCGGATTTTTTCACTTCATCAATAATCTCATCCGGCGTTTTAGTAAAAGCTTTTTTTGCAGATTCAAATCCACCGTTTGCAAGATAAATTTCTATCTGATTAAAATTTTCTATTTGGGGTAATACAATTCTTTCCATTATTTGAGCGAATCTAAAATTTCAAAAACTTTTTCTTTATTTAGATTTTCGAAGTAATCTTCGTTAACAGCAATCATAGGAGCGTAACCGCACGCACCCATACACTCAACTTCTTCGAGAGAAAATTTTCCATCGGACGAAACTTGCATGTGATCGAGACCTAATTTTTCTTTTACGCCGTTCCAAATTTCATAAGCGCCGCGCAGCATGCAAGAAACATTTGTACAAACCTGAATGTGATACTTGCCCATCGGTTTTGTGTGATACATTGTATAGAATGTAACAACACTCAACACGTTCACTTTGTCTATGCCAAGAATGTTTGCAGTCTCTTCCATTACTTCGTTGCTGATGTAACTGTTCTGTTCTTGCGCAATGTAAAGAGCCGGCATAACAGCGGCAAGCGAAGTCGGATATTTTTTTTTCGCTTGTTCAATTCTTAAAAGATTTTCTTCAGTGAATTTAAAACCCATTTTAACCTCGGGTTAAGAATAAGAGCATGAACAAGAGCAAGAATAATTAAGATTCATAATCTTCCTCTTGTTCATAAACTCGATCAGAATTACTTTTTATTAATCCCATTATCATAGAAATGATTTCTTTCAACTGACTTTTACCATTAACAACAGCGTCGTTACTTATTAACCCTTTGGCATATAATAAATCTAAACATGCAGCCGATTCTAAACTCGATCCTTTTGCAATATCAAAATATCTACAACGATCTTTACTTGAATATTTACCGTTACCTTCGGCAATATTTAATGCTATTGAATCCGATGCTCTTTCAAATTGATCAATTGCACAATTCTTAATCTTGATACTAATTAATAATCTATGCACCCACGAAACAAATTCAATTGATTTCTGATATACTTTCAACCTCTCATGATCTAAATAAATTTCACTCATACTCTTGCTCTTATTCCTGCTCTTGCTCTTATTCCTGCTCTTGCTCTTATTCCTGCTCTATTTATCTGCCTCTCCCATCACAGGATCTAAAGAACCAATGATTGCAATTACATCAGATACCATAGCACCTTTACAAATTTGCGATATAGCTTGCAAGTTGCAAAATGATGGTGATCTGATTTTTAATTTCCACGGATGTCCGCTTCCGTTGCTCACTATGTAAAATCCTAGTTCCCCTTTTGGATTTTCAACGGAGAAGAATGTATCGCCTACCGGTGGATTAATTCCAAAATTGATTATCATAAAATCGTGTATAAGTTCTTCCATCTTAGAATAAATTTCTGTTTTATGAGGAAGAACTTTCTTAGGATCGTTTGCAATCACTTCGCCTAGAGGTAATTTATCCAAACATTGACGCAAAATTTTTATGCTTTCTCTAACCTCATCACCTCTAATAAAATATCGTGCAAGAGCATCCCCTTCTGCATAAGTCGGAATTCTAAAATCTATTTCATTGTAGAAAAGATACGGCTTTGCGCGGCGGATATCGTATTCCACACCGCAAGCACGAAGATTAGGGCCAGTAACGCCGAGAGCAATCGCATCATCCTTCTGTAAAATTCCTATTCCTTCAAGACGTTCAATAAAAATTCTATTCCCAAGAAGAAGTTTGTCCATTTCAACAAGAGCCGGTTCTAACTCATCTAAAAATTTTCTTGTCATCGCAATTGCTTCATCATCAATATCGGAAGCAACGCCTCCAATGCGTGTGTAGCTTGTTGTAAAACGCGCACCTGCAAGCCGGTCAAAAATATTTTGAAGTTTTTCGCGTTCGCGGAATGTCCACATAACCATTGTAACTGCGCCTACATCCATAGCAAATGTACCGATTGCAACCATGTGTGCTGCAATTCTTGAAAGCTCTGCAGAAATCATCCGGATATATTGCGCTCTCTTCGGCGCTTCAATTCCGGCAAGTTTTTCAACAGCAAGAACGTATGCAACGTTGTTACACATTGTTGCTGTATAATCAAGACGGTCAGTGTGAGGAATGTATTCTATGTAACTCATCTCCTCAGCCATTTTCTCGTAACCGCGATGTAGATAACCAAGCTCAGGCACAATTCCAACAACCGTCTCGCCGTCAAGCCGTAAAACAAGCCGCAGCACGCCGTGCGTTGCCGGATGCTGTGGACCCATATTGATTACCATTTCATTTTCAAGCGCATCATCAATAGTAATATCCCTATCTTCAAGCAGCTTCTTGTAAATTTTTTCTTCGTTATATATTTGAGAAATTCTATTCATACTATTCTGCTTCGTGTGGTAGTGGCAAGGAACCCGGAATGCCGAGCAGAGGAAAATCTTTTCTTAAAGGATGATGCTCGAATCCTTCCGGCATATACATTCTTCTTAAATCGGGATGATTTATAAATTTGATTCCATACATATCCCACGTCTCCCGTTCATACCACTCTGCACTTCGCCAAACAGATGTTACGCTTTCAATCGCCGGTGGGTCGTCTGTGATATTTGCCTTGATACGAAGAGTGCAGTTCAGCTTAAAAGAGTAAAGATGGTAGACTGCCGTGAATCTATTTTTTCGCGTTGCCCAATCAATTGCTGTTACATCTTTGCACATAATGAATTCAAGATCGGGGTCTTCTTTCAAAAATTTTCCGAGTGCTGCAATTTGATCTTTTTTTATTGTTAGCGAGAGGTCGTCTCTAAAATCAGAAACTTCTTCTAAAGCAGTACTAAATTTTTCTTTTACTTTTTCTGTGATGAGTTCTTTTAGATTCATAGATTAGTTTTGAGCGAGTTCAAGTTCGGAGAGCGATCTGTTCTGAAAATCGTGTGCTTTAGTTTTACCAATTTTTTCTTGAATTGTCATCAACGCATTCAATAAATTTTCCGGACGGGGCGGGCAGCCTGCAGTGTAAACATCAACCGGAAGAAATTGATCTATGCCTTGAACAACATTGTATGAGCGGTACATTCCACCGGATGACGTGCAAGCACCCATCGCAATCACCCATTTAGGTTCGGGCATCTGATCATAAATTCTTCTAACAACTTGCGCCATTTTATATGTAACGGTTCCCGCAACAATCATTAAATCGCATTGGCGCGGAGTGAAACGCATAACTTCAGAACCGAACCGCGCAATATCATATTTTGGGTCTGCAGCGGCAATCATCTCAATAGCACAGCAGGAAATGCCCATCGGCATAGGCCATACAGAACTTTTACGCGCCCACGAAACTACTGCATCAATCGTTGTAGTGATAAAACCGTCTTGTGTTAGTTTCGCTTCTAATCCCATTTCAATCCACCTTTCATATAGATGTATAGAAATCCGAGTTCAAGCACTACTAAGAAAATAAACATCGGAACGAAAGCAAAAATTCCATATTCTAAAAAAAGTTTTTTGAATTCAACTGCCCACGGATAAACATAAATAACTTCGATATCAAAAATTATGAAAAGCATCGCGACAAGATAATACTTGATGGAAATTCTTTCGTGTGTTGTGCCTACCGGATCTTTGCCGCTTTCATACGTCATCAACTTCACTTTGTTTGGTCTTTGCGGACCAAAAAGTTTAGAAGAAAAAACCACTATTCCGCCAAATAATGCAGCAACAATTATTACCAGAATTACAGGGATATAATCAAGAATCATAAATGGTTTTCAATTTTTTGCTGGCGAAAAATAATCTAAATGAGTGGATAAAGTCAAAATATCTGATAGAGAAATGAATGCTTATGATTTGATAACGGTTATTTTCGCTTTGATAATTATACCCGCATATATTTTCTATCTTATCCTAAAGCGAAAAGAAATTAGAAAAGAAGAAGACGAGTT
>JBFLWC010000248.1:0-6602 GCA_040758415.1 Bacteroidota bacterium
TATTTCAACGAATACTATTACACTAAAATAAAAAAAATCGGTGTTGGATTTTTTGTTGACTTTATCTAAAATCACAAATAAGTGGTTTATGAATAGTCTATTCTGTTTTTCTAATTTCCAACAACCAAACACAAAACATAAAACACCAAACACAAAACACTAACTAAGTCAAATTAAAACCTGATTATGAAAACATCTGCCACTGCAATTCTGTTTATACTTTTAAGCTCTATTATTTTTACAGTTCAATCTTATGCACAATCTCTTGAAGAAATCCAAAAGAAAATAAAAGGGAGCGGATTTTCGGAAGAAGAATTGAGAAAGAAAGCCGAAGAAGCCGGCTATACAACGGAAGATCTAAATAGACTTCGCCAGGCATCTGCTCAAAAAGAAGCCGCTACTCAAACTGCATCTGAACAACAGAAAGTTATTGTTACTCCTCCAGCTGTCCAAAGAGCATCCTCTTTTCAAGTTCAGGAATTTATTGGCAGGGAAGGTGCAGAAAATCTTCCGGCTTTCGGCTACAATGTTTTTAATTATTCTCCAACTACGTTCGAACCGTCTTTGAATGTTCCCGTTCCAACAAATTATGTTGTTGGCCCCGGCGATGAGATTGTTATTTCACTGTGGGGTGAAACCCAGCTTGTGCATAATCTTACCGTTTCTAAAAACGGTGATATCTATATTCCAAATGTAGGACTAGTAGTTATTAGCGGGCTTACTCTTAAAGAACTAAAGTCGAAATTATTTTCTGTATTATCACAAGTTTATGCTTCCTTGAAATCAAATCAACTAGAAGCCAAGACCAAATTAGATGTTACTACAGGAAAATTGAGAAGCGTAAAAGTTTACGTTCTTGGCGAAATAAACACACCGGGAGGATACACACTCCCTGCGATGTCTTCCTCTTTTACTGCTTTATACTATTGCGGAGGTCCAACGTTAAACGGTTCTCTTCGTAATGTTAATGTTATGCGGGGCGGAAAAAATATTGCTGTTATTGATTTGTACGATTATTTAATCACCGGCAGTAAGTCTAAAGATGTTCGTTTGGAAGATGAAGATATAATTTATGTCCCTCCGGTTGGTAAAAGAGTTGCACTTGCCGGTAATGCATTTCGTCCGGCAATATATGAGTTAAAAGAAAATGAAAAATTTTCCGATCTCATTAAGTTAGCTGGCGGTTTGAAGTTTAATGCCTATTTTGACCGCGTTCATATAGAAAGGATTATTCCATTCTCTCAAAGAAAATCTTATGAGAATAATATATTAAGTATTGATCTCAATTTTAATTCTGTTGAAGAATTAACTACCAGCAAATATTCTTTTGAAAGCGGTGATGTTGTAAATATTCTTGGGGTAAATTCATTACCGCAAAACCGTGTAACTATAACTGGCTCTGTTAAAAAACCAGGTGTGTATGAACTCTACAAAGAGGGAATGAGAATAAGTGATCTAATTATTAAAGCCGATTCTTTGCTAAAAGAAGCTTTTGTTGAAAAGGGAATTCTGGTTCGTACTTTACCGTCAGAAAAAAAAATGATTCTGAACTTCAGTGTTGCAAAAGCGATGAGCAACGATTCTGAAAATAATTTTGTGTTGATGAATAGAGATGAAGTACGAATATTTAATCAAGAAACTTTTTTCCCGACTCACAGTGTAGAGATTTCCGGCGAAGTCAAAAGTCCTGGAATTTATACGCGGTTTGAAAATATGTCAATATCAGAATTAATTATTCTTGCAGGCGGAATTACAGATAAAGCTTCAACAAAAAATATTGAGATTACACGGCTCGATTCCACAAGCTCCGAAATCTATGCGCAAAAGTTTATTTACGATCTTCCCGACGAATATTGGAAAGCAGCAAACTCTCATGATTTTTATCTTAAAGATTTTGACCGCGTTTTAATCAAACCGGATCCACTCAAAAATTTTTCTCAAACGGTTTCTATTACCGGTGAAGTAAAAAATCCAGGTAAGTATACAATTCTTTATGAAGGCGAGAAATTAAAAAGTTTCCTCAAGAGAGCAGGGAATTTTAGAAAGACTGCATACAAAGAAGGAATTTACATTGTTCGTGGAAGTGATCTGTTCAGGAAGTCAGGAATCAAAGCACTTGCAGATTCCGTGCTATTAAAGAATAAAATTTCTACACTTTATGATCGTTCAATAGTTGCAGAATATTCAAATAGAATTCCGATAGATTGGGAAGAAGTTTTAAGTGACTCAAATTCTATTTATAATATTCAGCTTAAACCAGGTGACGAAGTTGTTGTGCCGAAAGATCCACAAATAGTTACAGTCATAGGCGATGTCGGTGTTCCGTCTTATGTCCCTTATAAAGAAGGTGCAGGGCTAAAATATTATGTTAAACAAGCCGGCGGTTATACTAAATCATCATCAAGCGGAGACGAGATAGTAATAGGACCGAACGGTAAAAAGTGGGAACGCTCAGGATTTTTTCTAATTCCGGATCCTGAAATACTTTCTGGCTCTACTATTATTGTACCAGCTGAAATAAAATATGAATCCGATGCATGGCCCTTTATTAGGGATATGTTTACTGTGCTTAGCTCTACGGCAGTAGTAATATTAACTGTATTGAATTTAACAAGAAGATAAATGTGAATGAAGAATGCAGAATGTTGAATGTAGAGTTGAAAAAATAAATTTATTTACAACAGACGTTGAATAACTAAAAATATACAATCAAAAGATGATAGACAGCCAACAACATATTCCTGAAAATCAATCACAGATCCCTATCCGTAATACTTTTGGCGGAACTGATAACGAAAAATCTTTTTCTGATTCTCTTACAGATTTGATCATAAAATTAAAACCGTACTTCAAATTACTCTGGCAAAACAGATGGAGATTTATTCTATTTAATCTACTTGTCTTGATACTAACTATTCTCTACTTGCTTTTGATAGCCAAACCATATTTTAAAAGCACAGTAACAATTCTTCCCGATTATGGAAATAAATCATCTGAAATGCTTGGACAATTATCCGGACTAGCTTCTCTTGCTGGCGTAAGCGTTGGTGATACACCTCCAACGCAAATCTATCAGAATTTGATAACGAGTGAATCGGTACTATCGGAGGTTATTTACAATAAATACCAAACTAAAGAATTTAAGCAGCCAGTGAATTTGATTGAGTATTTTGAGATTGAACCAGATGAAACACTTCCTAAGGATGTTCAAAAAAGAAAAATGTTTTTAAAATTATATGAAGGATTTTCAAAAACCAGGTTAACCACCGACCTTGAAAGAATGACAAAAATTTTGACTGTTACTGTTGAGATGCCGGAGTCAAAACTCTCGGCTGAAGTAGCTAACAAAATTGTTGAATCACTTGATAACTATGTGCGCACACAGCGCAAATCATTCGCAACCGAACAAAGAAAATACCTTGAACAAAGAGTAGAACAGGTAAAAGATACATTAACATTTTTTGAAGAAAGACTGAAAGACTTCCGATCTCAAAATAGAATGATTTTGCAATCGCCGGAATTGCAGCTTGAACAAGCGCGGTTGGTGAGAAATGTCGAAATTCAACAAACGGTTTACGGTGAACTTCTTAAACAACTTGAGCTTGTAAAACTTCAGGAAGTAAAAGATACTCCTGTTGTGAACATAAAAGAATTAGCAAAGGAACCTGTTATTAAAGCAGGGCCCAAAAGAGCAATCTCGCTAATTATTACTTTATTTTTATCTGTATTGCTTAGTGGTTTCTATTTTATGATGAAGAAGAAATTAAATCAATTTTTCGGAGTTATTAAATCGTAATTGAGGATGTCTCATGGCGTAGCCATGCCTTTGGCAAAAGTAATTATTAACTCACCTTACGCAAAAGGGTGGTAAAAAGATAGTAAGTTTAGGATAAAAACCAAGAGGTTTGATAATGAATAAAGTGCTACTTGTCATGAAGAGATTGCTGGAATGCTTTTTAAACACTTACCGCAGTATTCGGTTCTAATGAAAAAGATACTTAAAAAAATTGAGAGAACGTAAAAGTAGAATTCTTATTTCAGTATGAATCAAGACACTAAAATCTATGTTGCTGGCCATAGAGGTATGGTTGGTTCAGCTCTGATGAGGAAATTTGCTGCCGGGGGCTTCACCAATATTATCACCTGCACACGCATGCAACTCGATCTTAGAAATCAGTTTGATGTCAATAAATTTTTTAAGGAAGAGCAACCGGAATTTGTAATCATAGCTGCAGCAAAAGTCGGCGGTATATTGGCAAACAATACTTTTCGTGCAGAATTTTTATATGACAATTTGATGATTCAATCGAACATTATCCATGCTGCATACCAGTTCGGAGCAGAAAAATTAATTTTTTTAGGGAGTTCTTGTATATATCCCCGCTCCTGTGCGCAGCCAATAAAAGAAGAATATCTTTTGACCGGGCAGTTAGAGCAAACAAATGAACCTTATGCAATTTCAAAGATTGCAGGAATAAAACTTTGTGAAAATTATTTTAGGCAATACGGATGTAATTTTTATTCGGTAATGCCTACAAATCTTTATGGACCGAATGATAATTTTGATCTTGAAACCTCTCATGTGTTACCGGCATTAATCCGGAAATTTTATTCAGTGAAGAATCCCCCATCTGCGTCCCCCCTTAGTAAGGGTGGAGAGAAAGAGGGGAGTTTTGTATCTGTTTGGGGGACCGGAACACCGAGACGTGAATTTCTTTATGTTGATGACCTTGCCGATGCAGTCCATTTCTTGATGAAGAAAGTGGAAGCTCAAGATATTTACAACCAGGGTATTACACATTTGAATATCGGTACCGGAGAAGAGATTACAATTAAGGATTTGGCTTTTTTGATTAAGAAAATTGTTGGGTTTGAAGGGGAAATAGTTTTTGATAAAACCAAACCGGATGGAACACCAAGAAAGCTAATGGATGTAACAAGAATACATGAACTAGGATGGAGACATAAGATTGAATTAGAGGAAGGGATAAGACTAGCATACAATTGGTTTTTGCAGAATTATGAATGATGAATTTTGAGTTTTTGAATTCGGTGAAAAAATTTGGAAAAATGGAGTAATAAAGTGTCTAAAAAAACAGCGTTGATAACAGGTATTACTGGGCAGGACGGTAGTTATTTAACTGAGATACTTCTAGAAAAGGGATACGAGGTGCATGGTATTATTAGAAGAAGTTCTTCATTTAATACTGCGCGAATTGACCATTTATATAATGATCCTGAAGTAATGAACAAGAAATTGTTTCTCCATTATGGTGACTTGGTTGATACCAGTTCTCTCAACCGACTTCTTGAAAATATTGCACCGAATGAAATTTATAATCTTGCCGCCCAAAGTCACGTGAAAGTCTCTTTTGATGTTCCAGATTATACCGCACAAGTCGATGCTCTGGGTACCCTTAGATTTTTAGATGCAATAAGAGAAGTAGGGTTGGGAAAGGAAACAAAATTTTATCAAGCTTCTACTTCAGAATTATATGGTAAAGTACAGCAAATACCGCAAAATGAGAATACTCCATTTTATCCCCGCTCTCCTTACGGAGTAGCAAAGCTGTACGGATATTGGATTGTTAAGAATTACAGAGAAGCTTATAATCTATTTGCAGTAAATGGAATTCTTTTTAATCATGAGTCGCCGCGTCGAGGCGAAACGTTTGTAACAAGAAAAATTACGAGGGCAGTATCAAGAATAATTTTAGGGTTGCAGAATAGATTGGTTTTGGGGAATCTTGATGCTAAAAGAGACTGGGGTTATGCACCGGAATTCTGTGAAGGAATGTGGCGGATGATGCAAACCGGGGTGCCAGAAGATTTTGTACTGGCTACCGGAGAAAGTCATACGATTCGTGAGTTTTGTGAATTAGCTTTTCGAGAAGCCGGAATTGTATTAGCGTGGGAAGGAAAAGGAGTAAGTGAAAAAGGAATTGTGAAGAGAATTGAGAATGCAGAACTGAGATTTGAGGATTATAAGAAAAAGATTGGAAATCAAGAACTTCAGGTTAATGATGTTGCAGTTGAAGTTAGTTCCAGCTATCACCGGCCTACTGAAGTTGACGAATTAGTTGGTGACTCGACTAAAGCGAAAGAAAAGTTTGGGTGGGAAGCGAAGGTGAAGTTTAATGAATTAGTGAAGATTATGGTGCATGCAGATATTGAGAAAACAATTAAAAGAGGATACTAGAAGGCAGCCATTAGCTCACAAATAGCACAACATCGGTAACAATTGTTTAGCCGTTTGTAGTTATATACAAAGAAGACTTAATGAAAAATGATTGACAAGACGAAGAAGCTGTACATAGCAGGACATAAAGGTATGGTAGGATCTGCGATGGTCAGAAAGTTTCAAGCTGAAGGTTTCGAAAACATTGTTACGAGAACGTTTGGTGAGTTAGATCTAAGACGACAGAAAGATGTGGAAGAATTATTCGAAAAGGAAAAACCAAATTATGTAATAATTGCTGCAGCAAAAGTCGGCGGTATATTGGCAAACAATACTTTTCGTGCAGAATTTTTATATGACAATTTGATGATTCAATCGAACATTATCCATGCTGCATACCAGTTCGGAGCAGAAAAATTAATTT
>JBFLWC010000249.1:0-12020 GCA_040758415.1 Bacteroidota bacterium
CTGGAGTTGAAGAATAAATTTTCTTTGAGAAGGAATGAAAGAAGTTCCACTTCGGATGCAGATGGTGTGCCTTTCAATTGGAACTGCACAGTTTCTATGATTTTTATGAAATCGGAATTCCCTGCAATAAATCCGGTTGAAAGATTACAAAGCTGTTCGGAAAAAATTCCGGGCGTTAAAATGCGCAATACGCGGTTCATCATTTTGGCTTCGCGCGCAAGCGATAAATGATTCGGTGCATCGTTCACTTCAATAAAAAAGAGAGGTTTCTCTAAACTCAGCCGTCTAAGATTTCTTCTCGTTTCCTCCTCTGTAATTTTTCCTAACAGTATAAACGCGGGTACATCCGGTTGGTTCAGAAAACTGCTTTGAAGCCGGTAGATTAATTTATCTTCAACATCCGGCAGTGATTCAAACTGCAGAGAAGAAAAATTTTTTAGATGATCCGGAAGTTCGAAGTTGAATAAAAAAATCTTTGCCGGACGTATAATCAAATAATTTGAAAGTGTGTGAAATAATAATCTAAGCGTCTCAAATTTTCCTCCGGTAGTTAGAATTACTTCCCGCTTGCCCGATGTTTCCCCTAAATCGTATGATAATGGTTCCTGTTGATTTTTAACTAACCACTCATTGAAATATTTTACAAGAAAATTCGGATTCTTCTTATTGTAGCCGCCCCTTGGCATGTACGGCGCGCTATTCTTAATCAAGCTCAACAAAAATTCTAACTTCAACCGCTCTTCTTTTTCCCACTCAACTTCTTTCAATATATCATCAAGGTTATCCTCTGTAAATTTATTTTCGTTAATATTAATCCCGAGAGCCATTCTGAGATAAGCCGAAAATAATTGCTTATCCTGTACAGGATTGCCGATATGAAAATTCACACGGTCTTCTGCAGGAATATTCGAAGAAGCAGTTGTTTCACTGACTTCCGAAACTCTTGCTGCTTTTATCGGCTTAAGCAAGAAATATTCTAATGGATTGGTATGTCTTATCATTTAATCCTTGCGGTTTTCACGTCTAGCATCTAGCGTTTTACGTCTAGCGGGGCTGTCTAAAAAGTAATTTTTCAATCTTAAAATCCGTGAAAATCAGTTATAATCTGTGTCATCCGTGTTCGATTTTAAAAAAATAATTACTTTTTAGACAGCCTCATGTTTCATCATTTTTCTTTTAGGAATCAGTCCCTGGGGGATTTGTCCCTCTGGGAGAAAAACTACTTACAGCATTCTGTAAAAACTTTTGAAACATATCAATCAAATTCGTTCCGCCGGAGGTGGATTGAGAAATTTCATTCGGAGAGAGAGAAACAATCGTTCTTGCGTTCTTTAATGACTGACTTGCTTCGGCTAATCTTGCTGCTTGCGGTGTGAGCATCAGCAGTTCAGGGTTATTTTTCAGCAGCTCCAATTCTTTATTGTCAAACTCTAATTGCATTCTTTTTCTTTTTAACTCATCTTCCACACGTTTATGAGCAATTGCAGATTCCTTCTCGAGTTCTGCTTTCTTCAATTCATATTTTTTCAGCTCGAGTTCGTTTTCCATCAAAGCTATTTCCTCATCGGCTTTCAGTTTAGTTTTGGCTGCAGTAACGCGTGCTTTTTGATTTAGTATTTCAGTCTGTTCAAAAATTCTTGCAGATTCTTGCTGTTTCATCGCCTCCGATATTTTAGGATCGCTTGCTTCAAACGATTGAACCGTTAGAGATATAATTTCAAGTCCAAGTTTTTCTCTGCTTACATTTACTTTTTCACGCAGATGGTTATAAATTTTTTCTGATGTCAGTTCTTCGATTTCAAAATTTTCTGTAAACTCTTTCACAAGACTATGAATAATTGTTTCCAGCTCTTTAGCAGATTTTGTAACTGCGTTGCTGTTCCAGCCACCAACTCTAATTAGTTCCGGAATATTATTAAGAGATGCTGCAACCGTTACAGCAAGTTTGATTCTTATATCAATATTCCCTTTTGCTGTTGCTTCAATAATTAATTGTGATGATTGAGTTGTGTTGGGCAGTGCAAGACTGAAATGCCGCGGATAAAATCGAGTCTTTCGCTCCTTTATCTTTCCGTTTGATTCAAGCAGTACTAACTGATCCGGTTTTCGCAGGCGGTATTCATAAACTACAACTGCAATAATTACAACCATTAGAATGAGCATTTCGATCCACATAATTTTACTCCTTATTTAAAGAAAAAAATCGCTTCGCTTAATCCGTCAGCTGACGGATAAAATGAATCGCTTCGCTTAAAGAATAATTGGTCATTGGTCATTAGATTTTCACTTTACACTCAGGTATTTAGTCCGCCATCCGTCAACTGACGGATGCGGATCAGGCACTCAGGCACTTTTAAACAACTTATAATTGATACTATCACAGAGTGCCTGCCAACTCGCTTCAATTATATTTTCAGAAACCCCAACAGTAGACCACGTTTCAATTCCATCACCGGATTGAATAAGCACTCTAACTTTTGCCGCAGTGCCTTGTTTTTCATTCAGCACGCGCACTTTATAATCAATCAGTTTTATAGATGATATTTCCGGATAAAACCTCAGCAGCGCTTTGCGCAAAGCATTGTCTAATGCGTTGACAGGTCCATCTCCGCTTGCAGCCGTGTGTTCAACTTCGCCGTCTACTTCAATTTTCAGAACTGCTTCCGAGACAGAATGTTTTTGATTGTCAAACATTACATTCACTTTTGAATCGAGCGTTTTAAAGAACGGCGAAAATTCTTCGGTCTCAGAACGAAGTATCAGTTCAAATGAAGCTTCCGCACCGTCAAATTGGTAACCGTCATACTCAAGTGATTTAATGTGCGTAACAAGTTTTTTGCTCAACTCATTATTTTCGGAAAGGTCAATTCCGAATTCTTTTGCCTTGTATTTAATGTTGCTCTGTCCGGATAAATCTGAAACTAAAACGCGCTGCTTGTTGCCAACTGATTCGGGTGCAATGTGCTCGTACATTTTGCTGTCTTTCAAAACAGCGCTCACATGAATACCTCCCTTGTGCGCAAATGCTGAATTACCGACGAACGCGGCTCTTTTATTAGGAACGAAATTCATGATTTCTGAAACATAATTGGAAAGAGGCGTTAGTTCTTCCAAATAAATTTTGTTTTTTGTTTTCCGCTTCATTTTCAGAATTAGATTTGGAATTATACTCACAAGATTTGCATTGCCGCATCTTTCGCCAACTCCGTTAATTGTTCCCTGCACATGAACGGCGCCGGCTTCAATTGCCGTTAGTGAATTTGCAACGGCAAGTTCGCCGTCGTTGTGTGTGTGGATTCCTATCGGTTTGTTGATTACGCTGCGAACATCTACCACTGCATTTCTAATATCATCAGGCAGTGAACCACCGTTTGTATCGCAAAGAACAATTACTTCTGCACCGGCTTCTGCTGCTGCTTTCAACATTCGTAAAGCAAATTGTTGGTTGCTTTTGTATCCGTCAAAAAAATGTTCCGCATCAAAAATAACTTTTTTTCCCTGTTCTTTAAGAAATTGCACCGACTTAAAAATCAATTCTTCATTTTCTGTTTCGGTTAAACCGAGTCCTTTTTCAGCATGGAATTTCCACGTCTTGCCGAAAATAGAAACAACCTGTGTCCCGGCTTTCAGAAGCGCATTTAAATTTGCGTCCGAAGAAATTTTATTTGGAAATCTTGCGGTTGAACCGAATGCGCAAATTTGTGCTCTCTTTAATTTTATTTTACTAATTTTTTGGAAGAACTCTTCATCGCGCGGGTTGCTGCCCGGCCATCCGCCTTCAATAATATCAATTCCGAACTCGTCAAGTTTTTGTGCAATGCTGAGTTTATCGTTTATTGAAAGATTAACTCCTTCACCCTGCGTTCCGTCGCGAAGCGTTGTGTCAAATAATTCGATGTAATTTGATTCCATCTTTTTCTCTTTGTTACTATTAAATCATTTCGGATTTTCTAGCGAACTCAAACAATCCGCCCGCTTTAATAATTTCAAACACATTGCCTAATGGATTTAATTGATAAACTTTTCCGTCTTCACAATTTTTTATTTTGTTTTCTTCTACATCAACTTCAACAAGGTCGCCAGTCTTTATTTTATCGTTAAGTTTGATTGCACTTTCATAAGGAATCACAAAACCGCCGTCAACGGAATTTCTGTAAAATATCCGGGCGTAAGTTTCTGCAACAACAACTTTAACACCTGCAACCTGAAGTGAAAGCGGAGCGTGCTCGCGCGAAGAACCGCATCCGAAATTTGTTCCAGCGATAATTATACTGTATTCCGATTGATATTCGTCTCGATTGATAAATGGTTTTCCGCCCTCTGGTAAACCGGCTTTTTCAACCGGCACACCTGAAAGCGCAAAGTGCCCATACTTTTTCAATTCTTCTTCGTCGCTTGTGCTGTAAACAAGATGTTCGGCGGGAATAATTTGATCTGTGTCAATATTATCGTCAAGAATGTATGCTTTGCCTGTTATTATTTTTTCCATAATTACCCTATTATAAAAATTCTCTTGGATCTGTTATTACTCCTTTAATTGCACTAGCAGCAGCAGTTAACGGCGATGCTAAATAAACTTGAGAAGATTTGCTTCCCATCCTTCCCGGAAAATTTCTGTTGGTTGTTGAAATAACAACATCGCCATCTCTGCTTCTTCCTATCGTGTCGGAAGGACCGCCGAGGCACGCTGCGCACGATGACTCGGTAATAATACATCCTGCCTTCGTAAAAATTTCTTTCAATGAAATTCCGTTCACAGTTTCTTCTTCGAGTTGTCTATCAACGGCTGTTGACGCCGGAACAACATAGGTAGGAACAACCACTTCATTTTCCAAAAGAATTTTTGCTGCGAGTTGAAAATCCGTAATCTTACCGCCGGTGCAGGAGCCGATATAACACTTCGTTAATTTCGTTCCCCGAACATTATAAACAGTATCGCGGTTATCAGGACTGTGTGGCTTTGCAATCAACGGCTCAAGTTTTGAAACATCATAACTGAATTTAGAATGGTAAACCGCATCGTGGTCGCTTTCAAAAACTTCATAGTTATTAATATTAATTTTGGCAAGATAATTTTTTGTTACTTCATCAACTGCAACGATTCCATTCATTCCGCCGGCTTCAATTGCCATGTTGGTTAATGTCATTCGTTCATACATTGATAATGAAGAAATTGCATCGCCGTCAAACTCCATTGCACGGTAAGTTGCGCCGTCTGTTCCAATATCGCCAAGAATTTGGAGAATCAAATCCTTCGCAGTTAAATGTGCAGGCATTTCGCCTTCAAAAGTGAATTTCATTGATTCGGGAATCTTCTCCCAAATTTTTCCGGTGCCAAGTATGAACGCTGCATCCGTGTTGCCAACACCTGTAGCAAACATTCCAAACGCACCGGATGTACAGGTGTGCGAATCCGTTCCAAACAAAACTGTGCCGGGAACGTTGTATCCTTCTTCTGCAAGAGCTATATGACAAACTCCTTTGTATCGTTCTGTTCCAACATCATAGTAGTTCGGCAAATTGTGTTCGCTTGCAAATTGACGAAGTATATCAACGTTTCTATTTGCATGAATATTTTTTGTGAAGATGTAATGATCGGGAAAAATTACCAATCTATCTTTATCCCAAATTTTTGCCTTCTCTCCAAATTCTTTTTTCCAGATTGCAATAGTTGGCGGGCCGCACACATCGTGCGTCATCAAAACATCAACATCTAACCATACGTTTTCGCCCGGGTTAACATACGGGCGCTTTGCAGATTTTGCTAAAATTTTTTCTGTTATTGTCATTCCCATAATTTTCCTTTTTGGTCATTAGTCATTGGTCATTCGTACTTCGTCTCTCCTTCTAAAATCGCTCGTCTCTGGCGAAGTCTTGCCCTAAGGCGGATAAATCCTTCTTCGATATTCTTAAATCATTATCCTGTTCAAAGGATACATCTAAAAACTCAACACTCGTTTTTGTGAAGAGTAAAAATTGATTGATTGCCTGCAAATATGCTTTCGCACTTGCTTCTATGATGTCTGTTGAAGTTCCTCTTCCTGTAAATGAATTTTCTCCGTTTCTAATTCTAACAATTGCCTCTCCAAGCGCCTGTCTTCCTGAAGTAACCGAACGAACATTATACGATTCAACAGTTGGTTTTAGACCCAGCGCTCTTTCAATTGCATTAAAGCTCGCATCAACCGGTCCGTCTCCCGTAGATGATTCTTGTATTTTTCTCTCTTCGGATCGAATGCAAACCGTTGCAGTAGGAATTGTATCTGTACCCGAGTTTACATTTAAGTATTCGAGTTCATAAAGTTCTTCAGTTTTATAAATTTCATCTCCCATCAAAACACGCAGGTCGTCATCGAAGACTTCTTTCTTTTTATCTGCCAATTCAAGAAACGCATCATAAACTTTTTGCATTTCTTCTTCCGACGGATGATAACCCAATTCATTCAATCTCGATTTCAAACCATGCCTGCCCGAATGTCTTCCGAGAACAATTTTTGTTTTGTTTACGCCTACAGATTCCGGAGTCATAATTTCATAAGTCTGTTTGTTCTTCAAAACGCCGTCTTGATGAATTCCGGATTCGTGTGCGAATGCGTTCTCGCCAACAATCGCTTTGTTCGGCTGAACTACAATTCCGGTAAATCCCGAAACCATTCTGCTTGTGTTATAAATTTCTTCGATATTTATTTTTGTGTGATAATTACAAATATCTTTACGGACTTTTAGCGCCATTACAATTTCTTCGAGCGATGCGTTGCCGGCGCGTTCGCCAATTCCGTTTATTGTGCATTCAACCTGGCGCGCTCCATTTTGAATTGCAGAAATTGAATTTGCAACAGCAAGCCCCAGATCGTTATGGCAGTGTACGCTGATGACTGCTTTGCCGATGTTCTTCACTCTTCTTTTTACTTCTGCAATCTTAAAACCAAATTCAGATGGAAAAGTATAGCCGGTTGTATCGGGAATGTTTACGGTTGTGGCGCCTGCCTCGATTGCAGTTTCAATCACATCGCATAAATATCCAACATCTGTTCTTCCGGCGTCTTCTGCAGAGAACTCAACATCAGATGTAAAAGTTTTAGCATAAGCAACTGCATCGTAAGACATTTTCAAAATGGTTTTTCTTTTCTCTTCTAATGTTGTGCCGTATTTGCTGTCGCCGAATTTTCCAAGTATGTGAATATCTGAAGTACTTGAGAAAGTATGTATGCGCGGATGCTTTGCATTTTTCAAAGCATCGTAAGCCGATTTGATGTCAATCTCTTTAGCGCGTGCTAGTGCGGCAATAATTACTTCCGATTCATCTGCAATTCTTTTTACCGCTTCAAACTGTGCGGGCGAAGAAACAGGAAACCCCGCTTCGATAACATCAACACTTAGTTTAGCAAGCTGGCGCGCAATCTCTAACTTTTCATAAACATTTAAGGATGCACCTGGCGACTGCTCGCCGTCTCTCAAAGTTGTGTCGAAAATTATTATTCGTTCATTCATTTTCATTCACCTGTTAAAGTGTAAAAACACCTAAAGCTTGTTCGTTAAATATTTCGTTAAAATTTTCTATTACAGCATTCGTCATCTGCTGCGTAGTTACCAATGTTCCGCTGCCGGAAAAAATATCGGCGGTACGGTAACCTTTTGACAGCGTGCGTTCAATGGCTTCTTCAATCAGCTCTGCTGCTTTCTGCATTTGAAAAGAAAAGTTGAACATCATTGCAGCAGAAGAAATAGCCGCAAGCGGATTAGCTTTATTTTGCCCGGCAATATCCGGTGCACTTCCGTGTACCGGTTCGTAAAGTGAATAAGAATTTCCGATACTTGCAGATGGAAGCATTCCCAAACTTCCGGTTATCATTCCTGCGATGTCGCTCAGAATATCCCCGAACAAATTTGAAGTGAGAATAACATCAAACTGTTTGGGGCTGCGCACAATCTGCATCGCAGCATTATCAACATACATATCGTTTAGTTCCACATCGGAAAAATCTTTATGAACTTCGTGCACAATATTTCTCCAGAACTGAGAAACTTCCAGCACATTTGCTTTATCTACAGATGTAACTTTTTTTCTTCTTTCGCGTGCAAGTTTAAAAGCCATCCGTGCAATTCGTTCTACTTCATCGCGCGAATATTCCATTGTGTTCCAGCCGCGTGTTTTGTCTAGTCCGCGCGGATTACCGAAATAAATTCCTCCGGTTAATTCGCGTAAAACTATAAAGTCGGTTCCTTGCAAAACTTCTTTCTTCAAAGTGGATGAATCAATCAAGGCGTCATAAACTTTTGCGGGACGAATATTTGCAAATAGCCCGAGTGCTTTTCTGAGTTTTAAGAGAGCGGCTTCCGGCTTCAAATTGTGCTGCAATGTTTCCCACTTCGGTCCTCCAACGGCGCCAAGAAAAACAGCGTCGCTGTCATAACATGCCTGAAGTGTTTCATCCGTTAAAGGTGTTCCAAACTTTTCATACGAACAGCCGCCAATCAATCGTTCATCGAATTTCAACGTTACGTTAAAACTCTCTGCAGCAGTCTTTATCACCTGAACTGCGGCATCTGTAACTTCAGGACCGATTCCATCGCCAGGAAGAAGAACAACTTTATGCTGAAGGCATGAATTTTCATAACTCATACGCCAACTTCTCCTCTGCCGTTGATGGATTTATTTTTTGCATTCGCAAAGAGCCAGCTCATCATCTCTCTAAGTTTCGAGCCGACTTCCTCAATTTTATGTTCTTTATTTTCTTTTCTGAGTTTGTTCATGTTCGGCATTCCGGCATTATATTCAGCAAGCCATTCTTTTGCAAACTGTCCGCTTTGAACTTCTCCAAGTATTTTTTTCATCTCTTTTTTTGTTTCTGCAGTGATGATTCTACTTCCGCGCGTCATGCCGCCATATTCTGCAGTATCACTTACAGAATAATTCATCCGGGTCAATCCTCCTTCGTAATAAAGGTCTACAATTAATTTCATTTCGTGCATGCATTCAAAGTATGCAAGTTCGGGCGGGTAGCCGGCTTCAACAAGCGTTTCAAAACCTGCTTTAATCAACTCTGCAGAGCCGCCGCAAAGAACTGCTTGCTCGCCGAATAAATCTGTTTCCGTTTCATCTTTAAAATTTGTTTCGATTACTCCTGCTTTTGTTCCTCCAATTCCTTTTGCCCAGGCAAGTGCAAGATCTTTTGTGCTGCCGGAAGGATCCTGTTGAACCGCTATCAAACATGGAACGCCCGAACCTTCAAGGTATGTTCTGCGCACTAAATGCCCCGGACTCTTCGGTGCAATCATCATTACATTAATATCTGCAGAAGGAACAATTTGTTTGTAATGAATATTGAATCCGTGCCCGAATGCAAGAGTATTGTCTGCCTCTAAATTTGGTGCTATCTCTTTTTCGTAAACTTCTTTTTGATTTTGATCCGGCAGCAGAACCATAATTACATCTGCCCATTTAACAGCATCTTCTACCGTCTTTACTTTTAGTCCCGCCTTCTCAGCTTTCTGCCATGAAGGGGAAGAACTTCTGAGACCGACACAAACATTCATTCCGCTCTCTTTCAGATTCAAGCTGTGTGCGTGTCCCTGACTTCCAAATCCAAGTACGGAAATTTTTTTTGAAGCAAGTATTTGCAAGTCTGCGTCTTGATCGTAATAAACTTTCATTTCAATCCTCAATTAGTTGTTATATTTTCTTTTTTTTGAATTTTGATTTGCTCTCCTCTGCTAAGGGCAACCATGCCGGATCTTGCCATTTCTTTTATTCCGAAAGGTGCAAGTAAATTTACCGCCGCATCTATTTTATCCGGCGGTCCGGTGATTTCTAAAGTCATTGACTTGCTTGTTATATCAACTACGTTTCCGCGAAAGATGTCGCAGATATTTTTTATCTCCTCCATCGAACTTTTATGCAGTCCAACTTTTATCAAAGCAAGTTCGCGTTCAACGTGATTTATTTCAGAGAGGTCAACAACTTTAATTGTGTCAATCAATCTGTTCAACTGCTTAACAACCTGGTCAATAATCTGATCATCACCTTCAGTAACAATCGTCATTCGCGATACTTCACTTATTTCGGTTTCGCCTATAGAGATGCTTTTGATGTTAAAACCCTTTCCGCTAAACATAGTTGCAACGCGGTCGAACGCGCCGAAATGATTTTCTACCAATACTGAAATTGTGTGCTTCATATTATAACATTCCTTTTGGATTTAATCTCTTAACCATCATATCAGAAATTGAAGCGCCTGAAGGAACCATTGGAAAGACCATATCCTCTTTGACAACTCTGAACTCAACTAACACGGGACGGTCTTTAATTGCAAGTGCTTTATCAAGTAGTGAATCAACTTCTTTAGGATTATCCGTTGAGTACGATTCTATTCCAAATGCCTCGCCGACTTTTACAAAATTAGGATTGCTTGCGCTGAGATCTGTAAAACTGAATTTTTCTGCGTGAAATAGTTCCTGCCATTGTCTCACCATTCCAAGAAAGCTGTTGTTGATGATGAAAAATTTTACCGGTGTTTTATAAGCTGCTGCGGTAACCAATTCTTGAATATTCATTTGAAATCCGCCGTCTCCGCTGATGGAAATTATCGGTCTATCTTTGACGGCAAATGAGGCGCCGATTGCTGCCGGAACCGAAAATCCCATCGTTCCCAATCCACCGCTTGTTATATTAGAGCGCGGATAATTGTATTTATAATACTGAGCCGTCCACATCTGATGCTGACCAACGTCGGTTACAACAACTGCTTCTCCTTTTGTCTTCCTGGAAAGTTTTTCAATAACAAATTCAGTTCTCAACTTTCCGTCGTTGTCTTCGTAATTAAGCGGGCATTCATCTTTCCATTCATAAATTTGATTCCACCATTCGTCTGTATCAGGTACTTTTGGCATCTCTGCTGTAATTTCCGCAATGATATGTTTTACATCTCCCACAATCGGCAGATCAACAAGCACATTTTTATCAATGCAAGTCGGGTCAATATCAACATGAATTTTGAAAGCGTTGCGGGCAAACGTTTCAACTTTGCCGGTAACTCTATCATCGAAACGTGCGCCGAGCGAAACAAGGAGGTCGCAATTATTGACGGCTTGATTTGCCCAGTATGTTCCGTGCATTCCAAGCATGCCAAGCGATAGATCATCGGTTCCGGGAAATGCGCCGAGTCCTTGAAGAGTCATCGCAACGGGCAATTTATTTTCATGTGCAAACAACGAAAGCTCACGCGTTCCGCCAGACATTATCACTCCGCCGCCAACATATAACAGCGGCTTCTTTGCATTGGCAATTACTTCAGCAGCTTTTTTGATTTGATTGCTGTGCCCTTTATAATTCGGTTTGTAACCTCTTATCTCAACTTCTTCGGAATATTCAAAAACGCATCTCGAATTAATTACATCTTTTGGCAAGTCAACAACAACGGGCCCGGGTCTTCCGGTTGAAGCTATATAAAATGCTTTGCGAATTGTAGGCGCAAGTTCTTCAACTTTACGTACAAGAAAATTGTGCTTGGTTATTGGTCGTGTTATTCCCACAATATCCGCTTCTTGAAAAGCGTCGTTGCCAATCAAGTGAGACGGCACTTGACCTGTGAACACAACTATAGGAACCGAATCCATATATGCGTCTGCAATTCCTGTAACTGTATTAGTTGCACCGGGTCCAGATGTAACCAGCACAACTCCAACTTTACCAGATGCTTTAGCATAACCTTCAGCGGCGTGAACTGCGCCCTGTTCGTGCCGTACAAGAATGTGCTGAAGAAAATCCACATCGTAGAGATGTTCGTAAAGTTTAAGCACAGCCCCGCCCGGATAGCCAAAAATAAATTCTACTTTTTCATTTCGAAGGCATTCAAAAAATATTTCCGCGCCTGATAATGTATTCTTGTTGTTTTTCATATTCGCCTCTTTTTTTCTATTGAAAAAAACTTTTTAATATTGCGCCGGTGTTGGCAGAAGAGACCATTTTAGCATAACGCGCTAAATAACCGCTTTTAATTTTTAGTTGGAACTTTGGCAAA
>JBFLWC010000250.1:0-2046 GCA_040758415.1 Bacteroidota bacterium
TTGTTCATTAAGCCAATTAGTTCTTAACTCATCTGATTCTTTATTTTCCGGTAATTGATGAATTAACCCATCAATTTCAATAACAAGCATTTTTGAAAGACAAGCAAAATCAACTATATATTGCCCGATAATATGCTGTCTTCTAAATTTATAATTCTCAAGTTGTTTACCTTTTAAAAAATTCCATAATATTAATTCTGCATTAGTTGGATTTTTACGATGTGTTTCAGAAAGCTCTTTTAACTTTCCGTATAGAATTGGATCAGCAGTTTGCCAACCAAATTTATTGTATTTAAAAGCCCCTTCCCTTAGGGAAGGGGTGTGGGGATGGGCAGTTTTGATGAAGGGTTCTAAGTAAGCAACAGCTTTCTTCATCACACGCGCGCTTTTAACAACCTGCGGCAAAAACATTTTTCCCGAGCCAAACAAATCGCCCACTATGTTCATAGCCGTCATCAAAGGACCTTCAATAATATCCAACGGCTGCGGATATTTTTGCCGCGCTTCTTCAACATCCCGATCAATGTATTCAACTACTCCTTTTACAAGAGCATGCTTTAATCTTTCTTCAACAGTTCCGTTTCTCCACGCAGCGTCTTCAGTTTCCTTTTTGATATCGTTTGTTAAAGTATTAGCAAACTCCACCAATCTTTCGGTTGCATCAGGCCGGCGATTTAACAAAACATCTTCAACCCGTTCAAGCAAGTCTTCAGGTATTTGTTCATACACAGCAAGTTGTCCTGCATTAACAATTCCCATATCCATTCCGGCTTCAATAGCATGATAAAGAAATGCAGAGTGCATTGCTTCGCGGACCTGATCGTTTCCACGGAATGAAAATGAGATGTTGCTTACACCGCCGCTCACTTTTGCATGCGGAAGATTTTTCTTAATCCATCTAGTAGCTTCAATATAATTGATAGCGTATTGATTGTGTTCTTCAATTCCGGTTGCAACCGCAAAAATGTTCGGATCAAAAATTATATCCTGCGGCGGAAAACCAATTTCTTCGGTTAAAATTTTGTATGCACGTTCGCAGATTTTAATTTTTCTTTCAAACGTATCGGCTTGTCCTTCCTCGTCGAACGCCATTACAATAACAGCTGCGCCGTAACGCAAAATTTTTTGTGCATGTTCCTTAAAAAATTTTTCTCCTTCCTTCATCGAGATCGAATTAACAATCCCTTTGCCCTGTAAACATTTGAGCCCCGTTTCAATCACACTCCACTTCGATGAATCAATCATAATCGGAACACGTGCAATGTCGGGTTCAACAGCAAGCAGCTGCAGAAATTTTCTCATTGCTTCTTCGGAATTGATCATTCCTTCATCCATATTTACGTCGAGAATTTGCGCACCGTTTTCAACCTGTTCGCGCGCAACAGATAAAGCTTCTTCGTAATTGTTTTCTTTGATGAGGCGTGCAAACTTACGCGAACCGGTTACATTTGTACGCTCGCCGATGTTTACAAAATTTGTTTCCGGGCGAAACGTCAACGGTTCAAGTCCGCTTAATCTTAAATATGGTTTTATTCCGGGAATTTTTCTCGGAGGATATTTTTGGGCAATTTCAGCAAATGCTTTAATATGTTCCGGGGTTGTTCCGCAGCATCCGCCGATGATATTAAAAAATCCTTCACGTGCAAATTCTTCTAAATCTTTTGCCATGGATTCCGGAGATTCATCATAACTGCCAAACTCATTTGGCAGCCCTGCGTTGGGATATAAACTTACAAACACATTTGCAATTTGTGAAAGCTCTGCAATGAATGAACGCATCTGTTTAGGCCCGAGCGAACAATTCAATCCTACACTTAATAAATTTTTTGTGTGAGAAACAGAATTCCAAAAAGCTTCTGTGTTTTGTCCTGATAGAGTTCTGCCGCTCATATCTATTATCGAACCGGAGATCATAATTGGAATTTGATTTCCGGTCTCATCGCACAATTCCATAATGCCATAAAGGGCGGCTTTAGCATTTAATGTATCAATCATTGTTTCGACGAGAAGAATATCTGAGCCGCCGTCAATCAATCCGCGCGCTTG
>JBFLWC010000251.1:0-2953 GCA_040758415.1 Bacteroidota bacterium
AATAAATCTGATCAGTTTTTCGTCTAGAATAAAGTTTTTCCGGTATGTTTTATAATTGAAAATGATTCGGTGCTTATCCGTAGCTATTGCTTTTATCTCTTTGATAATATTATTGGAGAAAGAGTAAAAGTCAATTTCCTTTGGATTGAATTCTATCTTACCAGTTTCTGTTCTGCTTATTGTTAGAACGTCGTTTATAAGCTGAGTTAAATAATCTACGGACCCGCGAATGCGTGTAATGTGTTCGCTGTATTTTTCTTCACTCCACTTTCTTCCGTATCTTTCTAAAAGTTCAGCCGATGAAAGAACTGTTGTAAGAGGCGTTCTAAATTCATGCGACGCTGTTGAAATGAATCTCGATTTCATTTCGTTCAATTCTTTTTCTTTTTCAAGAGCTTCTTTAATGCTCTCTTCTAATTTTTTTCTTTCGGTAATATCTCTGCCAACAACAATAATTGTAGGAACATTTCCATTCTTATCAAACTCAGGCAGCATTAGCCAATCAACCCAATAATGGTTCGGCAGTTCCATTTCAATTCTGTTCAGTTCTTTTGTCTCAAAAACTTTGAGCAGCATTGATTCCCAATAATTTGTTATGTGCGGCGGAAATCCAATCTCTCTTATTGTTTTGCCGATATATCCTTCCGGTGAAATTCCCGTCCGCTCTTTAATAATCGGATTAATGTAAACGTGTTCCAGCTTAGAATTAAACCGAATGATTGTATCGTAAGAATTTTCTGCGAGTGTTCTAAATCTTTCTTCAGATAATTCAATTTCAAGAGTTCTTTTTTCAACAAGGTCTTCAAGATGAAGGCGGTACTTTTGTAATTCTTCTTGAACGGCTTTTTGCTCTGTAATATTTTCTACCGTTCCTTCGTAATAAAGAATATTTCCTTCTGCATCTCTTATAGTTGCCGCATTTTCCCTCACAAATACTATAGAGTTATCACTTTTATACCATGCCGATTCATAACCAACAATTTTTCCTTTCTTCTCAATCTTCTCAATAAAGTCTTTTCTCGTATACTCTTTTGCATAAGAGCGTCTTTCAAGATTTATTTTTTTTAATTCTTCAAGTGAAGAAAACTCTAACATATTAACAAGAGCAGGATTAGCAAGAAGAATTTCTCCGGCAGGGGTTGTGCGGTAAATACCAATAGGAGAGGATTCAAAAATGTTGCGGTATCTTCTTTCGCTTTCTTCAAGTGCTGCTTGAGTTTTTTTACGTTCTGTAATATCGGTTAGAACAACCAACACAGCATTTTTATTATTGTAGATTATAAGAGAATCTTTAACAAGCACATCTCTGCGTTCGCCGTTTTTATAAATAACTTCAATTTCATATTCGCCAACATCTTCACCTTTAGCATGTTTTTCCATTCTGTCCAAAGTGGCTTCGTAATATTTAGGTACAATGAACTTGAAGATAGATTCGCCAATCAGTTCATTATAAGAATACCCGCTTGCCTCAACTGCAATATCATTTATATAAACAATCTTTCCTTCGATATGAACTAGAACAAAATTGGGTAGATTTTTAATTAGAGCCCTGTAGCGCTCTTCGCTTTCTCTCAATATCTGTTCTGCTTTTTTCTTATCCGTAATATCAATCGCCAGTTCAAAACGAACATCCCGTCCATCGGTCCATTTAATAACCCTGTCTATAATTTGATATGTGCGGTTAACTTTTGGATTGTGAAACTCCCAATAGTAAGGTTGGTATCTGGCTTCTTTAATTATAGTATTGGTACAAAAATCACAAGGAGAGTCTTTATCTTGAAATTCTTTATAACAAATTTTTCCTAAAACATTTTTGCCGAAAATTTTATTTACTGTTTCATTGGCATAAAGAATTTCATAAGTGTCCATATCGGCAACATAAACCACTTCGTCAATGCTGCTAAAAATCGAAAGCAGTTGGGATCTTTCTGTTCTTAAAGCTTCTTCTGCTTGTTTTTGTTCTGTAACATCATTTACAAGAACAAGCCGTGTCTTTTTACCTTCGGTTTCAGAAAGTAAATGCGAAGTAATCTCAACAAGAATTATTGTGCCGTCTTTCTTTTTATGCCGCCACACTCCGGAATTTTGAAAAATCTCTCTGCTTGTACGGACATTTTCCAACAGCTGAGTCACATCTTCTTGAGGGCGGATGTTTTTCAGATTCATTGAAAGGAATTCATTTTTTGAATAACCGTAATGCCTAACTGCAGCTTCGTTGACGGCATTAAATTCAAGTGTATCAAGGTCGTAAACCCACATCGGGTTCGGATTGTTCTCAAACAGTTCTCTATACCTTTCTTCGCTTTTGCGGAGTTCCTCCTCAGTTTTGATTCTTTCTTCAATTTCATTTCTTAGATTTCTATTTGCTATAACAAGCTGGGACGTTCTTTCAAAAATTCTTTGTTCTAACTCCTTTGTGAACTGCTTAATTCTATCTTCGGCAAGTTTTAGTTCGGTAACATCTTTTATAACACCAATAACACCATTAATATTTTGATGTTCATCAAAAGATTCCTGCGCTTGAATTTCTACCCAGATAGTTTTGCCAGTTTTAGTAAGACCTCTTACAAAGTATCTAAAGAAATCTTTCTTTACTTTTTCTATAAAAAGATTAAACTTTTCATGAGTGATTTTTTTATCGTCCGGATGAATGTAATCAAAAAAAAATTTCCCCAAAGATTCTTCGACCGAGAAGCCGGAAATTTCTTCCCAGGCAGAATTTAGAAATGTCCAGCGTCCTTTAACATCGGTCTGAAATATGACCTCTTTTATATTTGCAATTAAATAACTGTACTTTTCTTCCGATTTTCTTAAAGAGTTTTCAATCTTTTCTCGTTTTTGGATCTCTTCGTTTAAACTTTCTTTCTCCTTTTGTAATAGCTCGGTTTGAGTTTTTGTTCTCGCATAAAGATCGCTTATCCATCCAATACCGTAACCTGTTATTAAAGCTGTT
>JBFLWC010000252.1:0-2275 GCA_040758415.1 Bacteroidota bacterium
ATTAATTTCCGCTCTTCTTGTATTTCTACTCATCGTAAAAAATATTTACGGTAATTTTGCTCTGCAAGAAATTTTACCTACTAAAAATAATCTAAAAATTTTTTCTAACGATAAGAAAGAAAAAGCTGCTATTCTCTATTCGAGATACACAGAGAATATGCTGCCTTCCGGAAGCACCTGGCTTAGAGATAACGTTGATACCTGGAAGAAGTTCATTAAGAATGCGAAGATGGATTATGATGTTATTTCAGACCAGACGATAGAATTGGGCAGGCACTTCGATTATAAACTTATTGTTCTGCCGGGTTCAAAATCTTTGAGTGATAAACAATTAGTGCAGTTAAAACGTTTTGTTGAAAACGGCGGTAGTTTATTTGTAACCGGCGGACCGGCAACATATTCAGATGAAGGAAAATGGAGAGGTTGGGATTTCTTTACAGAAGTATTTGGAATGAAGTTTAATAAAGAAATTAAACCTGAAGAATCATATAAAGTTCACACACTACGCGGCAACCTGCCTATTACCGCTCAGATACCAACCGGTTATGCTTTGAAAATTGCTACGTGGGATCGCCCGATTTATGCTGAAGTTTTAGAACCGAGAACAACTCAAGTTAGTTTTTGGTATGATTTCAGAAGAGAGGCAGGATTAGTTCGCGAAGAAATCCAAAAGAGTGCTGGAATTGCGTACGGCGCTTATGGAAGAGGGAGATTTGTTTGGTACGGTTTCGAGTTGAACTCTGTGCTAGGTGTACAAAAAGATTATATCTTTTTTGAAAAGTTGTTTAACAATTCTGTTAACTGGCTGATCTATCAACCTACAGCTTATGTAAAAGACTGGCCCGCGCCTTATGAAACTGCTCTACTTTTTATTCCAACCGTGAAAGAACATGCGAAGAACATTTTCAATCTTTACAACATCATAAATTTCAATCAGATCCCCGCAACATTTTTTGTTGATCCGAATGTCGCAATTAGTAATCCTAACATGGTTAAATCTTTAGCGCAGAAGGGAGATATAGGTGCTATAATTGATATTGGATTCCTGGAATCAACTGCAGATACTGTAAATAAATTATTCAGCAAAGAGGTTCAGTTCTCCAGCTTAAAGTTTGCTGCAGATACATTGAGTAAAATTGCGGGCAAAAAAGTCAAAGCAATTATGCCATTGAATGGTTATTACGACGATAATACTTTACAAGCAATGGCGGCTCAGAATTATGAGTTTTTGGTTACCGATTCATTGACCGACCGTTCCGTACCAGAAATACGATTAAGAAATAACAAACCGATAATTATAATTACTAAGACTGCACGCGATGATTACGAAGTTGTGCGTAACTATGGTTTAGTCAATCCGGAATTCCAGCGCTATACTTACGAAGAAGATATAGACCGTGTGTTGTTTGAAGGTGGACTTTATGTTTTCAAAGTGCACACGGAATATCAACTTTTGCCTCAGTATGCTCAGGTGATACGCGATGTACTGCGTTACGCGAAAAATAAAAATATGTGGATTACATCGTTGAAGGAATTGCAATTATGGTGGATGCGCCGACAGGGTGTTGAAGTACGATACGAGACAAGAAGTAAACGAAGAATTGCTGTTGAGCTCACAAATCCCCGTAACGAAAGAGTTGAGAAATTGGTGGTTCAGGTAAATTTCAACAAGAAAATAAAAAATATTGAGGTGTCTTCGGATATTATCAATACGAAGATCCCAAAATATAAAATGGACAGCGATTTGCAGACGATCTATTTCTATCTTGAAAAGATGGAACCGCACGAAACACGCTCTCTGCTTGTTGATTTTGATAATATAGAAAGTTAGTATTATAAAAACCGATTCGCATTTATTAAATTGTATTGTGTAAAAAGATTACAAACTGTCTATCAAAATCAAAAAGCAGATGGAACATTCCAGCAAAAAGATAATTGCAATCTTATTCCCGGCAATTTTATTTATAGGATTTTCGTTTGGCTGTGTCGAGTCGTTAACCGATACTGCAACTTCTACAACGCCTTCGATTGAAATTTTTAGTCCAAAGAATAACGATACAGTTAAGGTTGGTAAGAATGTAATTAACTACAAGGCGGCTGATGGATCGGGTGGACAGGGACTTACTTTTTACGAATTGTATATCAACAAAGCATTCGTTAAACGGATTGAGCAAAATACAGACGGTACAAATCCGGTTATTTATCTCGAAGTTGATTCACTCTTGATTTACTCGAGGATCAATTATTCTTTAAAAGTATATAACAAGGCAGGTAA
>JBFLWC010000253.1:0-2379 GCA_040758415.1 Bacteroidota bacterium
AATTTTAGTCAAAAGAATAGTGTTATCTAAAATCAATTTCAAAATTTTCTAAAAATTTTCTCATCTAACTAAAAACTCTACTTAATGTTTATCATAAAAGGCAAAAGGTAAGGACTAGATTTTTTACGCTTGCCTGTAGCACGCAGGTTTCGTTTTTCACGTTTACCGTTTCACTTCGCCGCGGCGGATTACGTTTTACATCTTACATTTCACCTTTCACTATTAACCCGAAAGCCGGATGGCTAATGTTATCCAACTCAACATTTATAACCAGCATGCGATAATACAAGGAGAGAAAATCCACATTTTTAATACGGCACAATTGTTGGCAAATTATTCTGTTCGTCAATTTATCCTGTTGAACGGAAAAAATGATAAAGTTTTTAAAAAATCTTATAGGAGAAAATTAATGAGCAGCACAAACCAGACTAAACACGAGTCCACAGATCTTCTTCAATTAGTCAGCTTCAAAATTGCAAACGAAGAATTTGGAGTTGATATTCTGAACGTTCAAGAAATCAACAAGATGACCCAGATAACTAAAGTTCCTAATGCGCCGGCGTTTGTTGAAGGCGTAATCAATTTGCGCGGTCGCGTTATTCCGATAATAGATTTGAGAACGCGGCTGCAGCTTGAAAAAAAAGAGCACGATAAAGACACGCGCATCATTGTAGTTGATATAGAAAAAAGCACCGTTGGATTTATTGTTGATGCAGTCAACGAAGTGCTAAGAATACCTGTAAGTATTACAGAAGCGCCGCCGGAAATTGTCTCCGGAATTGATTCGGAGTTCATTAAATCGGTTGGAAAACTTGAAGACCGGCTTCTCATCCTTATAGACCTAAATAAAGTTCTTTCCAATTCGGATAAGAAAGAGCTGAGCGAAGTCGCTTGAGATCAAGTCATTGGTCAGTTGTCATTGGTTATTAGTCATTATTTTCTGAATGACTATTGACTAATGACCATTGACAAATGATAACTAACTAAAAATAAAAAGGATTAAAAAAATGAACTGGTTTTACAATCTAAAACTGAGTGCAAAATTGATTTTGAGTTTTGCTCTAGTTGCTCTTATTTCTGCTTTGGTCGGTTACATCGGCATACGTGGATTGAATGAGATGATGCGAGATTCCGACGAAATCTACTACAAAAATCTTTTAGGCATTGTTGATATAGCAACAGTAAGAGCTTCTGTTCTTACTTCGCGCGGTGATATCAGATCTGCAATGGATGCAAAAAATTCACAGGAAAAAAATAAACTTCTTAACAGCACACGCAAATTTACTCAAAAGGCAGACGAGGCAATTGACAGATACGAAAAAACAAAAATGAATGATGAAACAAAAGAGTATGTAGAGGATTTCAAGACAAACTGGGAGCTGTATAAAGAAGAGAGAGAAACTGGAATTCAACAAATGATGGCAGGCAACCTTGAAGGCGCTGCTGATATTTTTGACGGTAAGGCGAGCGAACATTTGACTACTGCAAGAGCTGCGCTCGATAAGTTGATTGAAACAGCTGTTGTGCAGGCAGATGTTACAATGAAATCTGCTGATGAAGATGCCGGTTCTGCAAAAACTTTGTTAATTATTTTTATCGGAATAGGTACGGCTGTTTCAGTTTTATTGGGATTGTTTGTTTCAAGAGTTATCGGCGTTCCAATTAATAAACTTACAACAACTGCCGATAGAATTTCCCTCGGCGATGTAAATGTTACAATAGACGCCAAAACAAAAGATGAAATCGGATCTCTTGAACGTTCGTTTGCTAAGATGATTGACAATATTAAAGTGCAGGCACTTGCAGCAGAAAAAATCGCTCAAGGCGATTTGAACGTTGAATTAAAAGCAAAATCGGAACACGATCTGCTTTCAAAAAGTATGTTAAAAGTTATAGACACTTTGAGAAATCTTGTTGCCGAAACTGTTATGCTAGGTAAATCAGCAGTCGAAGGAAAATTAACAACTCGAGGCAACGCAGAAAAATTTCAAGGGGAATATAAAGAAATTGTTGCCGGTGTTAATGCAACTCTTGATGCAGTTGTTCAACCGATAAATGAATCGAGCAAGGTACTCGAAAAAATTGCTGGCGGTGATTTGACCGTACGAATGATAGGCGAATACAAGGGTGATTATAAGGTAATGAAAGATAGTATTAATGGTTTGGCTGAGTCATTTGGTGATGCACTCTCCGATGTTGCCGCTGCCGTGCAGGCAACAGCAAGTGCAAGCAGTCAAATATCATCAAGCTCAGAAGAGATGGCAGCCGGCGCTCAAGAACAAAGCTCTCAAACCACAGAAGTAGCCGGCGCTGTTGAAGAGATGACAAAGACAATCCTTGAAACAACAAAGAACTCATCTAACGCTGCCGAAGCTGCTA
>JBFLWC010000254.1:0-3865 GCA_040758415.1 Bacteroidota bacterium
TGTCAAAAATCGGATTCGAAAATTTAATTTATCTTCGATTTCTTCTCGGTATAGATGGTATCGGTCCTCAGAAAATTTTTTCCTTATTATCAAAATTTCATTCGTTTGAAAATATTGTTAATGCGTCGTATAGCAGTCTAAGCCAAACGGAAGGCATAGGAACTGTTTTAGCCAACAGGATTTGTTCAGACAAGAAAAGTACAGCATTAATTAAAGAGAGTCTGAAAAAATCCTTAGACAAATTAGATGAAATGGGAGGGACGATGATCACTTACTGGGACGATGAATACCCCGGCTTACTAAAAAAAATTTATTTTCCTCCTCTTATTATCTATACACTCGGAAATTTTTCTGAGAGCGACAACTATTCAATTGCTATTGTTGGAACAAGGCAGCCATCACCTTACGGTAAAATGCAGGCGGAAAAATTTTCCTCTGAATTTGCTGAAATAAAAATTACAGTTGTAAGTGGACTTGCACGCGGAATAGATTCTATTGCACATGATGCGGCTCTAAAGAAAAATGGAAGAACTATTGCTGTTATTGGTTCGGGGCTCGATGTAATTTATCCGCCCGAAAACAAAAAACTATTTGATAGAATCAAAGAAGATGGAGTTATCATAACCGAGTATGATTTGGGAACCAAACCCGACGCACAAAATTTTCCACGCCGTAACAGAATTATTTCCGGCATCTCGCTTGGCACATTAATCGTTGAAACAAAGTTAAACGGCGGGGCAATGCAAACAGCAGCTTACGCGCTTGATCAAGACAGAGAAGTATTTGCAATACCGGGCAACGTTAATATAAAACAGAGTGAAGGACCGAACGCTTTGATTCAGCGCGGCGAAGCTAAGTTAGTTACATGCACAGAAGATGTTTTTCTTGAGCTCAAATTAAAATTAAAACCGGAGATAGGTAAAAATATTCCAAAACCAACTGTCGAGTTGAATCTTTTCGAGGAAAAGTTAATTAGTGTTTTAGACACAGACGCCAAGCAGATTGATGAGATTGCTTCTCTTTCATCAATGACAACTTCCGACTGTTTAGTAAATCTGTTGACGCTCGAATTCAAAGGGTTGGTAAAACAACTGCCCGGAAAAATGTTTATCCGCTGCTAATATTTTTTTCTTTCTTTCCACAAACTTTTCAATCTATCCTTAATAGTTTTTTCATTTCCATTTTCGGAAGGGAAATAATATTGTTTATTCTTCAACTCTTCCGGCAGATAAGTTTCTGCAATAAAATTATTCTCGAACGAATGAGGATACCTATATTCTTTTCCGTAACCCAGGTCTTTCATCAACTTAGTAGGCGCATTTCTTAAATGAAAAGGAACTTGATAGAGAGGAAAATTTTTTACATCGTTTAATGCGCTGTCAATTGCAGAATACGCAGCATTACTTTTAGGGGAAGAGGCGAGATAAGTTGCGCACTGGGATAAAATAATTCTCGCTTCGGGCATGCCAATCTTATCAACAGCGCTGAATGCAGCTTCTGCAAGGAGAAGAGCATTCGGCGATGCGTTGCCGATATCTTCCGATGCAAGAATTACCATTCGACGTGCGATAAACAATGGGTCTTCGCCTCCTTCTAACATTCTTGCCATCCAATAAACTGCGGCATCCGGATCTGAACCGCGAATACTTTTGATGAATGCAGAGATAATATTGTAATGCTCTTCGCCGGTTTTATCGTATAAAATATTTTTTCGTTGAATTACATTCTCAATAACTTCTTTAACAATTTTTATTTCTTCATTTCTCATCTCTTGAATTACCGCAGCTTCCAAAATATTTAACAACATCCTTGCATCACCTCCTGAGATGAAGAAAAGAAAATCGGAATCTATTGAAGTTATGTTTAGAAATTTTAGAAACTCATCTTTTGTTAAAGCGAAGTTGAGAATATTTTGAAGATCATTTTTGGATAATTCTTCTAAAACAAAAACACGAAGGCGCGAACGCAAAGCCGGAATAACCTCGAATGATGGATTCTCTGTAGTTGCACCAATCAAAATAATTTCGCCGCTTTCAACAGATGAAAGCAAAGCATCCTGCTGTGCTTTGTTAAAACGATGAATCTCGTCTATAAAAAGTATTGTGCGTTTGAAGTGCTCTAGATTTTGTTTAGCCAGGTCAATTATTTGCCGTATCTCTTTTACGCCGGAAGAAACGGCATTAATCTGATAGAAATCGGAATTTGTTGCTTCAGAAATAATTTTAGCAAGGGTTGTTTTGCCGGTGCCGGGTGGTCCCCAAAGTACTATCGAGCTGAGTGAATCCGATTCGATCATCGTTCGAAGCGGCTTGCCGGGACCAACTAATTTTTCCTGTCCACGAAATTCATCAAGTGTTTTTGGTCTGCATCTTTCTGCAAGCGGCACTTGCGGAATTTGAATTTTGTTTTTCACAACACAACCTAATCGTCTTCGATTCTAAAAGCTTTTTCGTTTTTCCTCATCATATTAAATTTTTCGCGGGCAACTTTTTCGATCTTTATCCTGCTTGTTTTCAGTGAATCAATCTCGGCTTCGAGTGCCTTGAGACGAACTTCTGCTTTTGTTATTTCTTGATCGAGCTTTGTCAGTTCGTTTTTCAATTTAAAAAACTTCCATACACCGTTTTCATTAAAAAAAAGAAATGTAAACACTCCCAAAACAATAACAACAATTACAATCCACGCAAACAGTTTTTTTGTTGATGCCGCCATCAAAGAGAATTTTTAATAATTCGATCAATCAGCTGCTCGAAAGAAATTCCTGCCGCACTTGCCATTTTAGGAACAAGAGACGTAGCAGTCATTCCCGGAAGAGTATTTACTTCGAGGCAGTAGGTTTTATAATCGTTAGTCATTCTGAAATCTACACGCGCATAACTTTGGCAGCCGACCGAATTAAACGCGAGCAGCGCCTGATGTTGTAAATGTTCCGCAACCTTCTGCGGAATTTCAGCCGGCACAATATAATCCGTTTTACCATGAGTATATTTATTCTCGTAATCATAGAATCCGCTTTTCGGTTTTATCTCAAGAACAGGAAGCGCTTGTTGACCAAGAATTGCAACGGTAAGCTCGTGCCCGGCAACATATTCTTCCACTAACACTTTTTTTGAAAACTTGAACGCATTTTCAATTGCATACGGCACTTCAACATCGCCGCGACAAATTGTTAAACCAATTGTTGAACCTTCATCATTTGGTTTGACAACGCAAGGATAACCAAAAAATTTTTTAATTTTTATTCGAATCAGGTTGTAATCTTCTTCATTATTATTCACAACAAACCAGCGCGGCGTGTTTACATCGAAATGCTGGAACATAATTTTCGCCATGCACTTATCCATCGCCAGAGAACTTGATAAGATTTTCGAGCCTGTATATTTTATGCCGCGCAGTTCAAGCAGGGATTGGATTGTTCCATCTTCCCCCCACTTTCCATGCAGAGCAAGAAATGCAACGTCAACATCATCGAACATAGTAGAGTTAATTGCTTCTACATAATTTCTGTTGGAACGCGTGGTAAAATCTTTTTCGTCAAAAAACTTTTCTTCTTCTTTTGGCTGGTTTAAACCGTAAGCCGGGTCAATTACTTTCACTTTGTAGCCAAGCTCATGCAACGCTTTAAGAATTGATTTGCCCGATAATTTAGAAATTTCTTTTTCCGGCGATGTGCCTCCAAGTAGTAGTGCTATTGTTATCCTGCAGTTCTCCATTTATCTTCTCTAAAATATTCTTTATAGTTATTTACTCATCTTACGCAAAGAAAAGGAGATGAAGTAAAATTCCAAGAATCAAATTACAAATAACAAACAAATCTCGAATTCCAATTACCAAAAACCCCATTTCCTAAAGAAATTGGAATTTG
>JBFLWC010000255.1:0-5806 GCA_040758415.1 Bacteroidota bacterium
TAGAATCAATAATATTATTTATATACCCGGTTATAACATTCCCGGAATTATATTTTAACGGAACAATAATTCCATTGTCTAAAACACTTATCCCGTTAATCGTTCCTATAATTATTTTACCCGATTCACTTTTTTGAATACTGTTTATGTAGTTATTAATCAAGCCGTCGTTTTCAGTATAACTTTGGATGTACAGATTAGTTAAGCAATAAACCCCTTTGCCATATGTAGCCGCCCAAATATTGCCTTCATTATCTTCCATCAAGGAATTGATTTGAGTATTCTCAAGCCCGAGTTTTTTCCCAACATCAATTATTTTTTTTGAGCCATCGTGAATAAGGTAGAACCCTTTCCCCTTTATAGAAAACCAGATGTTGCGGTGCGAGTCCACAAGTAAATTAAAAACAATATTCTCTTCGAATAATTTTACAGAGTAACTTCCAACCACTCTATTATTTTTTATTTGATAAATAATTCCATTACCGCCAACAAGATAACTACCATCATTCTTCAGAGCAGAAGAGTAAATATTTTCTTCTGGCAAACCATCTATTTTCAATTTTTCTAACTTCTTATTTTCTAACCGGTAAATACCTTTGGTCGTTAGAGCATGAATTTTTTTGTCTTCCGTTTTCATTAATCTGTTCACAACTACCGGGAGTGTTCGTAATAGATAGTCATCACTTTTTTCTATTATAGCTATTAGACCATAATATTCGAATCCATATAAAACACCTTTGTTCTCTGTAAGATATGTCAGATTTATTTTGTAACCTCCGAGAGTAGTACGGAAGTTTTCAATCTTGCCGTTTCTAAATATGTTAATTCCCTTCTGATGATTCGCTATGTACAACTCGCCCTTTTCATTCTCAGTTAAACTTGTAATGGAATTTGAATTGAGCCCGTCATTCATTCTGTATGTAATAAATTTCTTGCCGTCAAATCTGTTTAGCCCGTTTAGTGCGCCAAACCAAATAAATCCTTTCTTATCTTGAATAACACTGTAAACAGTAGATGATGCAAGTCCATCTGAAGTATTGTAATGATAAAATGAAGGTGTCTGCGGATAAAGCGAAGTGAGTTGAAGAAGCACGATGAAAGTAGTTAATAATAATTTTTTATTCATAATCATACAGATTTCAGCGCGACTTTAATTTTACGTGTAAACTCCGGGGCTTTCCTGCGCGAGATTTCAATTTTGCTGCTGTCAATCATGGTTACATAGTATCCGCCTACGCTCGAATATGCTTTTATATAATTCAGGTTAATCAAATGGGATTTATGAATTCTGAAAAATTTATCCTTTGGTACGTTATCCTCGAATTCTTTTAAAGTACGGCTGACTATCTTATTCTTTCCATTTTTGAAAATGATTTTTGTATAACAACCTTCCGCTTCTAAACGAATAATATCCTCAGCTAATACTACATCAAAGCCGTGTGAAGTTGGAATAACAATTTTATCATTATTAACCGGCGCACTGCTCTTTTTAAAATTCTTTCTCATCGTTAAAAGTTTTTTAACAGTCTGCTTGAGTTCTTTTATATTCACAGGCTTCAAAATATAATCGGCGGCTCCTGCCTTTACTGCCTTTATCCCGAATTCCTCATGAGCAGTTACAAATACAACCATAAAATTCCGTTCGTCAAATTCCTCGAGGAAATCAAATCCGTCAAGAACAGGCATATTGATATCAAGAAATACTACTTCGGGTTTATAGTTATTAACAAGCTCTACTGCATTCACTACCGAATCTGCTAATCCTTTGATACTGATCTCAGGGACGTATGTTTCTATAATCTTTTTAAGATTTTCCCTGCCGTGAAGTTCATCATCAACTATAATTGCTGTTAGTTTAGTAAATATACTCTGTGAAGACATGACCCTTTTATAATATTTTTTACTTGATTCAAAGTACCAAGAACAAAATATTTAGTCAAGAAGTCTTTTATTGGGGATTTAGAATGTTACATAAGTTGCACCGTGTCAATAAAAATAAAAACCCCGGTCCGTCAGCTGACGGACCGGGGTTTTATCTTGCAGCTTGCATCTTGTAGCTTGAACCTAAACTACACTTCCATTATTTCTTTTTCTTTGTGTTTGATAATCTCATCAATTTTTGCAATATGTTCATCGGTTAGTTTTTGTGTTTCTTTTTCGGCTTCCTTCAATTCGTCTTCGGTTAGCTTCTTTTCTTTTTCCAATCTTTTAAGATGATCGTTTGCATCACGGCGAACATTTCTCAAGGCTACTTTTGCTTCTTCGCCAAATTTTCTAACTAACTTCACAAGATCCTTTCTTCGTTCTTCGGTTAGGGGGGGGATTGGAATTTTAATGTTTGTTCCGTCGCTTATCGGGTTTAACCCTAAATCTGAAGCAAGAATTGCTTTATCAATTTGCTGTACCATTGTTTTATCCCAAGGAGTAATCGAGATTGTGTGCGCATCAAGGACGGAGACATTGCCAACTTGATTTAACGGGCTCATTGTTCCGTAATAATCTACCTTGATTCCATCAAGAAGCGCCGTTGTAGCTTTGCCTGTTCTTATTTTAGCTATTTCGGATCTAAACGCTTCAACACTTTTATCCATTCTATGTTTTGCATCTTTAATTTGTGGATGGTTAATCATAAAGTCCTCACATCCGTCAGCTGACGGATTATTTCAATTCTTATTTGTTTGCGTAAAGTTTCCAACCGAGGTTCCAACATTTTGACCGGTTACAACTCTTAAAAGATTGTCAGGTTTATCCATATTGAATACAATAATAGGTAAATTGTTTTCTTTGCAGAGACTAATTGCAGTCAAATCCATTACGCGAAGATTTTTTTGGAGAACGTCGAAGTAAGAAATTTCTTCAAAGCGGAACGCGTCCGGATTTTTTTCCGGGTCGGAATCGAACACGCCATCAACGCGAGTTCCTTTTAGAATTGCATCGGCTTCAATTTCGACTGCACGCAAAGACGCAGCAGTATCTGTGCTGAAATATGGATGACCCGTTCCGGCTCCGAAGATAACAACTCTTCCTTTTTCCAGATGCCTGACAGCTCTTCTTCTAATGTACGGTTCGGCAATTGCTTCCATATTTATTGCAGTCATCAAGCGTGTGAACATCCCTTTGTTTTCGCACGCGTTCTGAAGCGCAAGCGAGTTGATCATCGTTGCAAGCATTCCCATATGATCTCCGGTTACTCTATCAATTCCCTGTCCATTGGCATTTAATCCACGGTATATATTTCCGCCGCCTATAACAATTCCAACCTGAACGCCTAAACTGTGGATCTTTTTTATTTCATCCGAAAAGAAATCCAAAATCTTAGGATCAATTCCGAAATCGTTATCGCCGGCAAGAGATTCGCCGCTGAGTTTTAGAATGATTCTTTTGTATTTGAGTTTGTTGTTCATAATTGATGCTTAATATAAAAAAAAAGTCTTATTAAAAAATAAGACTTTCTTCCGAATCACTTTTTTTCATCGCTTAGATGAAATCTTCTGAACTTGACCAACTTTGCTTGTGTTGAATTCTTCTTATTGAATTCTTCTATAAGGTCGCAAATCTTTTTAGTGTTATCTTTAACGAATACCTGTTCAAAGAGACAGTTCTCTTCGTAGAATTTGTTGAGTTTGCCCAAAGCAATTTTTTCTAAAATTTGTTCCGGCTTGCCTTCTTTACGTGCAATTTCTTTATAGATTTCAACTTCTTTTTCTACAACTGATTTATCAACTTCATCCCGGTAAATTGAAAGCGGTCTCATCGCTGCTACTTGCATTGCAACATCTTTCAGGATTGGCTGAAACCCCGCAGCTTTATCGGCTGGCACGTTATCAGCTTGTAATATTACGCCAAGTTTTGAACCGTGATGAATATAATCAACAATCTCTCCATCCTCTGTCTTATCAATTGCAAACCGCGTGACTTCAATTTTCTCACCAATCCTTCCAATGATCGAGTTTAATTCGTCCAAAACATTTTTTCCGTCTTTGGACATCATCATTAAAGCCGAAGCATCAGCGGGTTTGTTGTTCACAACTAAATCCATAACAAAGTTTGCAAAGTTTACAAAGTCATCGCTTTTTGCAACAAAATCCGTTTCACAATTTATTTCTAAGATTGCTGCAGTTTTTCCACCGTTAAAGACGCGGGTTAATACAACACCTTCATTCGCAGTTCTTTCGGCGCGCTTAGCAGCAACCGAAGCGCCCTTTTTTCTTAATAGTTCAACAGCTTTTTCAAAATCACCGCCAGCTTCTTCTAGAGCTTTTTTACAATCCATCATTCCCGCGCCGGTCTTTTCTCTTAAATCCTTTACCTGACTTGCACTTACTGCCATAATTTTATTTATCCTAATTTTTTAAAAATTTTTCTTAATGCGAGGAGTTAGCATCTAACGTCTCACGTTTTGATTCCGTTTTATCTTCATTTGTCCTTTCAGGTTTTTCTTCTTTCCTTGCTGCCGGTCTATCGCTCTTATTTCTTCTACTGTCTCTCCGCTGCGTTCTTTTATCGTCTCTCGAATCTATTTTAACTTTTCTTACTTTACCTTTAGAATCTTTCTTTTCAGTATCCTGTTCAAGTTCGTCTTTTTTCTCTTTCTCTCTTTCAGCCGTTTCGTGAGCTCTTAGTTCTTTTGCCTTTGCGTTGCCTTCAATAACTGCATCTGCAATAACTTTTGAGATTACTTCAACAGCACGTGAGGCATCGTCGTTTGCAGGAATTATATAATCAATCGGATCCGGATCACAGTTCGTATCAACAATTGCAAAGATCGGGATGTTGAGCCGCAAAGCTTCGTTTACAGCAATTGATTCTTTTTTAATATCAACTATGAATAAAGCACCGGGCATTTTTGTCATTGTTTCAACACCGTCAAGAATTTTTCTTAGTTTATCTTTTTCGCGTGTTAAAACTAAACGCTCTTTCTTTGTTATTTTTTCGAACGTGCCGTCGCTCTCCATTTTTTCAATGTTCTGCAAACGTTTAATACTTTTTCGGATTGTCGAAAAGTTTGTCAGCATTCCGCCCAACCAGCGTTCGCTTACCCAATTGCTCTCGGAACGTTTTGCCTCGGCTGCAATTGGTCCTTTTGCTTGTTTTTTTGTTCCTACAAAAAGAATGCGCTTGCCCTGCGAGACAATTTCAGTCATTGCATTTGCTGCAACACTAATTGCTTCTTGCGTTTTTTTCAAATCAATAATATGAATCCCATTCTTCTCCATGAAGATGAAGGGTTTCATTTTAGGATTCCACCGGCGTGTTAGATGCCCGAAGTGCGCACCCGATTCGATGAGTTCTGTGAGTTCAACTCGTAACATTTTATCTCCTGTTTTTTCCCGATTGGATCGGGACTTCTACTCTCTTCCTCTTTGCCTTTCACGGCACTGTCTAAAAAGTAATTATTTTTTTAAAATGGAACGCAGATGACACTGATTATAACAGACCTGCCTGACGGCAGGCAGGTTTTCACTGATTTTTGCCATCGGCATGGCTATGCCAAAGATTGAAAAATTACTTTTTGGACAGCTCCACACAGGGGGCAAATCCGAGAGTATGAATAATGTTAATTAAACTATTATCTCTTAGAAAATTGGAATCTCTTGCGTGCTTTCTTTTGTCCGTATTTTTTTCGTTCAACCATTCTAGGGTCTCTCTTTAAGAGTCCTCCGGATTTTAACGGCGCTCTAAAATCTCCATTAATTTCTTCAAGCGCTCTTGAAATACCAAGACGAATAGCATCGGACTGACCCGAGGTACCGCCGCCGGCAGTATTTGCAAATACATCATACTTGCCAACTGTTTCGGTTACAGC
>JBFLWC010000256.1:0-6265 GCA_040758415.1 Bacteroidota bacterium
CTTCGTTAGAGGCAACAATCACCAAATTATTTTTCGCTTCAATTTTAATTAGTTCATAAATTATTTCTTTGCCGGAACTATCTAAGTTTGATGTCGGCTCATCTAAAATTATCAATTGCGGGTTGTGCAAAAGTGCACAGATGAATTTTAATCTCTGCTTCATACCGGAAGAGAATCCGCGCGTCAAATCATTTTTGCGGTCGAATAAATTCAATTCCTTCAAAAGAAAATCGGACCGGTCTTTATTGAATTTGATTCCGCGGATGTTAGCAAAGTGAATCAAATTTTCTTCGGCGGTAAATTCATCATAAAGAAAAAGATAAGGAGAAACGAAGCCGAGATGATTATGCAGTCTTTCGTATTCAACAACTTTACCTAAAAACTTATGAATAACTTTTCCCCTGGTGGGCGAAATTAAATCAGAAATAATTTTAACAAGTGTTGATTTGCCCGAGCCGTTTGGTCCGGAAATTCCATATATGTTCCCCGATGAGAACGAAAAATTTATTTCATCGAATATCAGTCGCCTACCAAAAAACTTTACTATGTTATTCAGCACAACAGTGAAATCATTCATTATAGATTACAAATTTTCCTTTTTTGAATTTGTCGCCTGACTTTGTAACATAAAAATAAACGCCGGTGCTGAGCTTGCTTTTGTTTTCATCGCGCGCGTCCCAGCCAACCACAATTTTATCGGTGGCTACAATACGTTTTTGAGCGGAATAAACCAAATTCATATCAATAGAATAAATGTATAACCATGCGGTTCCATCACCGCTGACAGAAGCAGGGAAAAAGATTTGAGCATTTGTTGAATAGCTGAATGGCTGCGGAAATGCGAAGTCAATTTCCTCGCTAACTATCTGTCCATCGTTAATTAAAATATTGTTTAGAATATTTGATTCTGAAAATAAAAAGCTGCTTACACTTTCGAGCTTAGAATAATAACCATCATAAATTTTTCTTCCGCCGTTAAACTGCTGCAATGATAAAGTATAAGTAAATGGAATAATAGATACAGGCGAATTTACTCCTCCGGCTATATCGCAATTACTCACCAACGAAACAAAAACATCCTGAGAGCCGGTTGTGTTAATGTTGTACAACAAAAAATTATTCGACACAGCTTCCGAAGCTATATCCATTGTAGAAGTTGGAGGCGTAAAATCCGTAACCATCAGCGGTTTGATAAGCGGGTAGTTAGCAGCTTCTTCAAAATATTTATTTTGAACAGCGCGGTAGCCGGTAAAGTAAGTCCACTGCCCAAATTTGTTAAACTCAACTTTAAATAAAGAACCCGCTTCTTGAATTGCCTCTGCGATCGCTTCAATCGCACGTTTTTGTTTCATCAACTCCCACGTTCTTTTAATGATGTCTACACCAAAGCGGTCTCTCATAAACAAATTCCATATTGCCAAATTGTAACCGCTGTTGGACGCGAATGCTTTGTCTGGATTTCTAAAATAAGAACCCATGTAATTATAATAATCGTTGATACTGTTGTAAACAAATTCTTCCATTGCTGTGGAAGTAATTTCATAATAAAAATTATCGCTTGGTCTGTAAATATAATTGCCAATCTGAATTGCATGATGAAGTTCGTGTGCAATTGTTACACGCGCGCCGTAAATTCCGCGTGAGTAATAGTTTGCATCAAAATCGTTATCAATTACTGTGAAAGCGGTAAAAGTATTCCCACCAATTTGTTTATCGGTTTCGGTATATCCGTACAATCCGCCCGCTAAGTTTTGAATATAAATATCGTAACGGTCGTCTCCACCTTCGCCAAAATCATTGGGCGGCGGCGGGTAACCCAAAATGTTTACTTCGTAATTGTATGACGAGTCGGCAGCTTTTGCTAATTCCTTCAAATCATATTGGGGCGCATCGAAACCAGTTTTTTTAAAATGTATTCTGAATTTGTTAGATGGAGTAACAAAGCTGGTGTCTGCGGCTGGCCTTTGAAGTTCTGAGTTGAGAACGGTTTTTTTTTGTAAGGAAAATTTGTCGTAGTTCAATTTCACTTCATTTACAATTCTAAATCCGCACTTAATCGGTTCTGCTTCGTTTGTTGCAATTTGTGGTTTGATAAATTGCAGCGCTCCTTTAATACGAAGAAATTCGTTGAACAATGAATCCAGATTCTGTGCTGAATTTGTGAAGAAAGGAATTAAAAAGAAAATGAGGAAAAGTTTCTTCATCAAATCTTCTCGAAGGTTAACGTGTTTTGAAAATTGTTTGAGTAGAGCAAGAATGTTTTCCTTCCGTATAAATTTGTAACAAGATAATTATTGATTTCTTTTGATTCAATCAGATTATTTTCTGTAAAAGATTTATTCGCGTTATCAAGCGTCAATTTTTTTAATATGCCTTTTTCATCTCTAAAATAAAACGATACGGAGTTTTCCGCCTTGCTTACAAAATAACGAAGTTGAGCCGGAGCAGCCGGACGGCTTGTTAACAAGTATTTTGAAATCCGTTCTTTGTTTATAAAATAGAAAAAAGAATTTTTGTCCAGGGAAATTAATGCCGCAGCTGGTTTGTTGCGGTTTATATTTTCATCAAAAGAAATCAGCTCGGAATTAAACTCAGTATCCTTGTTCACCTTGTAGTCGAATAAAATTTCTTTAGAGATAACTTTCTTATCGAAGACCAATTTAACTAACTGAATGCTGTCGTCGGTTTTGTTGATATGATATGTTTCTTTATAAATGCCAAGTGAAAGCGCTGCGCTTTTCACTCCGCCTACGGCGGATGATGCAATGGTATCTACGCCGGAAGACGTATATCTAAAATCCCTAAACTCAAAACTCTGCAGTAGAAGTTTTTTATTTTTATTTACGAGCACAAAAATTGTTTGACGATCTTTTAACCGCTCGCTCGAAAGTTTTAGGTCTTCGATCGGTCCGTCGGAATACAAAATTCGTTTAGTATATTTTTGTTCATCTAAATTAACGTGTAAAAGTTCTATAGTACGTTCACCCTTTGTGTAAAGGTAAAAAGTTTTCATCTTCTCTTTACTATCATCAATTGCTATATTTGTAAAGCCTGCAGAAAGCGGAATTGAGAAATAAGTTCTGAATAGATTTCGCCGCTCGCTCAAAAGCAATTTCAACGAGCGTTCATCTTCATCAATAAAAGAAATTTCTTTGTACTTATCGTTCAGATAATCGAATGTTTTTACGACGGTAGGTTTTAAACCGATAGCAATTGAAAACGAGTCGTCATTAATTCCAATTGTGTTGATAAGATATACTTTACCATCTGAACTGAGTGTTACTAATTTTTTACCTGAACGATCAACGAATGCTGTTAAATCGGCAAGACCGTTTTTTTTCATGTAAAGAATCGGCGGATAGAAAGAATTTGTGGTTCGAGCAAATGAAATGTAGAGAGCGCTGCTTTCTTTGTTTATGTAAGCAACATCGTTGTAGCCGTCTCCGTTGAAATCGAGAATTGAATATTTATCCGGCTTAACCGGAGTATCAAGCGAAAATTTTTTTTGAAATGAAGAAACTGAATCGCCAAGTAATACTTCAAGCCGGTTATTCTTTATAAATACCAAATCAGTAAATCCGTCCGAGTTGAAATCTGCAGCTTTGAATTCGCTTATCTTTTCATCTAAAGCGATAGAATGAGATTCGGTAAAATTGCCGAACTGGTTGTTGTAAAAAAGAACGATTGAGTTCTTGAGCAGATCAAAAGCAGCAATGTCTGCAAAGGTATCGTAATCGAGGTCAATAAAAGTAGAAGTGGAAAAAACTTTTCCTTTTACAACTTTTCTTTCTTTCAGAATATTTTTTCTTTCTTTGAGGATGTATAACCCATCAAGCGAGCTTCCGGAAACAAGTCCTTCCAGTTTTCCATCCCCGTCAATATCGCTAGCATCCACCTTGTTTGGAGTACCGTCAAATTTAATTTTTTTTGAAACAGCCACCGACCCGTTTTTTGAAATTGTTGCCAATCCAACTTGCCGGCTTTTTCTTAAAAGTACCAAAAATCTTTTCCCTTTCACTTCACTCCCGAACGGATGGAAGTCTGTAACTGACGATGAAAAAACTCTTTCTGCAGTTGATTGGGGGTTAGATTTCTGATCAGAAGTTAACGCCAAATACTTGTTGCTTGCGGGATTGTAAACCAGCAAATCTCTAAAACCGTCTGCGTTGAAATCGGCTGGAAAAATGTTTGTATAATTTGTCTTGATAGAAAATTCTCTGTACCTGCAAAAACCATTGATTGGAATTTGAGCTGCAATGTTGGACAGAAAAAGGAGAACAAATAAAGCTGTGCTAATCAGAATGTGTTCTGTTGCCGAGTCGGTTTTCTCTTCTTTGAAGTGCTTCTTCAAATCTTCTTTTTTCATCATCAGTCTCAGGAACAATTTCGAAAGTTTCAACAGGGTTACCGTTTTCATCTACACTAACAAAAGTTAAGAATGCTGTGTTTGTGTGTTTTTGTGTGCCTTCTATAAGCGATTCTGCAAACACATTTACGCCGACCTCCATAGATGTTCTAAAAGTGCGATTAACAGATGCAATTAAAGTTACAACATTGCCAAGTTTTATCGGATGATGAAAATCAATTCGATCAACAGAAGCAGTAACACAAACCCGCTGAGAATGTTTTGCCGATGAAAGTGCGGCGCAGATATCAATCCAATGCATCAATTGCCCGCCCAACAAATTTCCAAGTTGATTTGTGTAGTGGGGAAGAACAAGCTCGGTCATCGTTACAACTGATTCACTTACTTTTTTCTTTCTTCTCGCCCCGTTCATTTGTTAACCGAAAGTTTTAATTCTATCTCCTGCAGTTCTTTTGCTCTTTCATCGTCTGGATAACGGCTTAAAAATAAACTAATGTCCGCAAGCGCTCCATTAGTCATAGATTTTTTTACTTCGAGCTTTATTTTGTTATAAAGCGCTGTCGGTGCAAATTTTGTATCGTGATATGTTTCTGCAACGGCTGCATAATATTTTATGGCTGCTTTTTCGTATTCCATTTTTTCATAAATCACCGCGCTCTGAAAATCTTTCTCGGCTAATTTTTCAGTAAGTAATTTAATTTTCTTTTCAGCTTCTTCTGCTTTCGGGTTCGCCGGAAAAAAATCTATGAATGCTTGAAATTCTTCGATGGCTTTTTTTGTGTATGCCTGATCAAGTTGATACGGCGGAGAAAGCTGATAGTATGATTCTGCAAGCATGAATTGAGACTCCGGTACAAAAGGACTGGCGGGAATATTACGAATCAATTTGCTGAACTCATAAGCGGCAAGCAAAAATTGTTTCCGCTTGAAATAGGTCATCCCCAAATAAAATTGTGCATCGTCATTAAATGCGCTTCCGGAGTACTGAAGAAGAAAATTCTGAAAATCCTGAAGAGCAGCTTCATAGTCTTCATCGTTGTAATTTTTGAATGCATAGTTATAATATTCTTCTGCATTGAACCTGCTGGTATCTACAGTAGTCGAACAGCCAAATAAAAATGATAAGATAAAAATTGTTAATAGAATCTTCTTTTTATTCTGCAAAACAGTTTCCTCACTTTTAAGACGGTGTAAAAATAAACAAAATAGGTTAGCGGTAAAATACCATTGCTGCTTTATTGTTTCGTCCGCAAAGATACCGCACCACAAGCGGGTGCGGTTGTTCATTTGCCCCTAACCGTAAAGAGCAAAATAACAGTTACGATTAGAGTTCCAACAACAATAATCGGTTCCAACAAACTTGTGAGTAACGGCTGGGCAGGAATTTTAGCCTGAGTAAATGGAAGCGTTTGATTTTCTAACGCAGAAATTTCTTCGAGTTTGATTGTGTCTGTTTTAGCAGCAGCATATTCAAACGGTTGTATCATATTGTTCGATTTAACAATTAAGTATGAACCCGCAAACATTGCTTTTCTTTCAAGTACTGTCCCGCCGAATAATCCGCTCGAAAAAGAATTTTTATACTCTATGCCGGCGGATGTAAGAATGCAATTAACCGTAATATCAGATTCATTCGCGGAAGATTTTAAAATGTAACCGTGTTCGGTGAACGATTGATAAATTTTTGGTTTAAGCGCTTCGAGCAACTGCGGAGAAGTTACAGAGATATAAATTGTTTTTTTACCTCCTAGAATTGAATCCACCTTTACAACGGACTGCTGGATCAATCTATAGATAACATCAAGGTTAGATTGTGTTTGCGCCGGTAATGAAACAAACCAAATAAAAAATAAAAAAGAAATTACAACCGCTTTTGATTTCAATTAATCACTAGTGTTC